>JAPLLF010001057.1 GCA_026387715.1 Pseudomonadota bacterium | reverse complement strand
ACGATGCTGGCCGCGGCCTGCGGCGACAACGGCGTCGGCTCCGCGCAACCCGATGCGCCGAGCCGGCCCGACGTGCCCGCGGTGGAGGCGAGGTGCGAGCGCGTCCCGCAGGGCACGTTGACGTTCGAGACCTCGGCCGACTTCGCTCCCGCGGTGGCCGGCACGCTCGCCGGGTGGAACCCCGACGGGCGGTGGTTCCTGACCGGCGCGTCCGTCGGCCCGTCGAGCTATCACTTCGCGCGTGGTGCGGGCGCCACGATCATCGTCGATCGCGACGCCGCCAACCCGGGGACGATCGACGACACGGAGATCTTCCAGCGCGAGGCGTTCGTGTTCAACGGGCAGACCTACGTGCGGGCCAAGCGGGTGTCCAACCTCGCCGCCGACGGCACCGCGCGCGCCGAGCGGGCGGTGTGCGGCGACGGCACCTGCCGGATCTGCACGGCGAAGCTCGAGCGGGCCACGCACAACCAGGGCCCCGACGGCGTCGAGGGCGAGGGCCACAAGCTCGCGCTCGTCGGCGAGCTCGACGATCCGACGTGGGGCGCGGGCTACACGTTCAACGTGCGGATGCTCGGCACGATCGCGTACCTGATCCGCCAGGACGGCCTGCACATCATCGAGACCGTCGATCCGGCACACCCGGTCGAGCTCGGCCACTATCAGCGGCCGGGCGATGGCTACTCCAACGACGTCAAGCTCGTCGTCGCGGGCGCGAAGACCTACGCGCTCATCGCGGACTATCCGGTCGACGTCATCGACGTGACCGATCCGGCGCACCCGGTGCTGGTGACCAACATCCCGCAGGAGGCGCACACGCTCGCCGTCGAGCACCGCGCCGGCAAGACGTACGCGTACTTCGGCAACTACGACGGCACCTGCCCGGTCTACGACGTCACCGATCCGGCGACGCCGCAGAAGCTCGGCTCGTTCAGCTCGGGTGGCTCGATCGTTCACGACCTCAACATCGAAGGGGGCATCGCGTACCTCGACGCGTGGGAGGCCGGGTTCCAGGCGGTCGACTTCACGACGCCCGCGACGCCCCACCTCGTCGGGACGTGGGCGCCGACGCCGACCTCGACCAGCCACTCGTCGTGGACGACGACGGTCGGTGGGCGCCACCTCGCGCTGCACGGCGAGGAGGCCTACGGCGCGCACCTGTCGATCCTCGACGTCGATCCCGCGGCGCCCGGCTACATGACGCCGTTCGCCGAGTACAAGACGCGGGATCACGTGTCGATCCACAACATCATGGCGTTCGGCGCCAAGGCGTACTTCTCGTACTACCAGGACGGCATCCGCGTCCTCGATCTCGCGGACCCGACCAAGCCCGTGCTCGTCGGCTACTACAACACCTGGGATCCGCAGGCCGACTACACGACCAGCGACTTCTTCGAGGGCGCGGTCGGCCTCGACGTCGACCTGGCCCGCAAGCTCGTGTTCGTGGCGGACTCCCCGCGCGGCCTTCTGATCCTGCGCGACGACACCTGAACCGAAACGCCAAAAGGCGAGGTGCGTCCGAGCACCTCGCCGATCGGGACGTGAAGGCCGGCGAACGCCGGACTCGGACCTACTTGTTCGCTTCGCTCACCCAAACCGGCGAAAGCCGGACTCGTAGGCTTCGCCTACTTGTTCGCTTCGCTCACCCAAACCGGCGAAAGCCGGACTCGTAGGCTTCGCCTACTTCTTCGCGGGCTCGGCAGCGGCCGAACCCGAACCGGCAACGGCAGAGCCCGAACCGGCCGCAGCGGCCGAACCCGAACCCGACCCCGAACCGGCGGCGGCGGCAGAGCCCGAGCCGGCGTCAGCCGAGCCCGAACCGGCAGCGGCCGAGCCCGAGCCGGCGGCGGCGGCGGAGCCCGAACCGGCGTCAGCCGAGCCCGAACCGGCAGCGGCGGCCGAACCCGCGGAGCCCGAGCCCATGGCCGGCTCGGCGGCCGAACCCGAACCCGAACCCATGACGGCGGCCGAACCCGAACCCGAGCCCGAGCCGTCCGTGGCGTCGGCCGGCTTCTTCTTGCAGCCACCCGCAGCGAGGACGGAGACGAGGAGCAGTGCGCTACCGAAAGTACGAATCATCATGGCGTTCCGTTATCATGGAGATTCGAAGGCTCGCAACAACGGTAGCTGACAATTGGTGCAGCGTGTCACGAGCGCCCAGGCCCCGACGTCCCATACTAGGGGCATGAGGGATCCGAAAGCCTTGCTCACACGAGCGTCCCTCGACGCCTACCTGGTCCGTCCCTGGGGTGCCCTGCGCGAGCGCAAGCGCGCGTACTGGCGTGACCGGCTCGAGCGCGGGGGGCTCGCCGAGGCGCTCCGAATCACCGATGAGCTTCGTGACTGGGCACGCCAACTTCAACCATCCTGGCCGACACCGCAGCAACGTGAAGAAGACCTCCAAACCCACCGGCAAGTTGCCGCCGCGTTCGCCAGGACCACGAGGCCAGCTGGCGATGCGCCCGCCTCCCGAGCACGCCGTCCTGGCGTTCGCCGCGCTGGCTGACCGACTCCACCTCCGGTGGTACGTGTTCGGCGCGCAAGCCGTGAACCTGCACGGGTTCCCACGGACGACCGCGGATCTCGACGTGACGCTCGATCTCGGCGACCACGACCTGCCCGAGCTGCGCGTGGCGCTCCGCCGCGCTGGGTTCGATACGCGAGAGGCCGACGATGCGTTCGTGCTGGCGACCCGGGTGCTACCGGTGGTGCATCGCGCGACCGGGCTCCCGGTCGATCTCGTGCTCGCCGGTCCTGGGCTCGAGCAAATATTCCTCGACGAGGTGGACACCTGGACGATCCGGCGTCGCAAGGTCTGCGTGCTCTCCGTCGAGAACCTCGTGGTGACCAAGCTGCTCGCCGGTCGTCCGCGCGACGTCGAGGACGTGCGCGAACTGGTGGCCCGGCGCGACGATCTCGATCATGCCAAGGTCGAACGACTGCTCGAGCTCCTCGAGGACGCGCTCGAACGCTCGGATCTTCGGTCGCTCTACGCGAGCCTCCGCACCGACCGGAGGTAGCCCTGCTCAGCTCACGCGACGCAGCGGCCGGGTCGGCGAACGCAGGGACAGCTCAGCCTCGTCGTGCGGGAACGTGAACCGGAAGGTGGTCCCCACGCCGGGCGCGGACTCGATCTCGATGGCGCCGCCGAGCTCGCGCACGGCCTCGCGCAAGGCGCTCATGCCCACGCCTCGACCGGACGTCTCGGTCGCATACTCGCGGGTGGACACGCCGTCGGCGAACATCGCCTCGATGAGGTCGGTCTGGGTGGCGTGCGGGAGGCCGAGCATCTCGGCGCGGCGCCGGATCGCGCTCCAATCGATCCCGCGGCCATCGTCGCGGAGCTCGATCGACAACGTCTGGTTGGACTGCTTGGCCGCGAGCGCGAGCGTCCCGGCCGGCGACTTGCCGATGGCGATCCGCGTCTCGGCGTCCTCGAGCCCGTGGTCGATCGCGTTGCGCACCGCGTGCACGAGGGTGTTCCAGAGGGGTGCCCACCGGCCCGTCTCGAGCCGGAGCGAGGTCTCGGGGATGTCGAGGTGGATGTCCCCCTTGCCGAGCCGCTGGGCCAGCGACCGCGCGTGCTGGCCGAGCCGCTCGAGCTGGCGATCCACCGGATCGTGGGTCAAGGCGACGAGCGCGGCGGCGAGGTCGCGGCTCGACACGCCGGCGTGTGCGCGGTCGGCGAGCCGCAACAGCTCGTCACGGCGCACCTCCGTGATGTCGCGCGAGACGCCACCGAGCAGGGCCCGGGTGCGCGCGACCACGGCACGCCAGGCGTCCACCAGCCGCTCGCGCTGGGCATCCTCGAGCGGGTGGGTGTGCTCGTCGAGCTCGCTCTCGATCTCGTGGCACAGCCCTGCGAAGTCCTCGAGCCCGTACATGCCGACGTTGCCCTTGAGGGTGTGGAGCAACCGGCGCTCCACGACTGGTTCCTGCGAGATCGCCAAGCTGGCGACCATCCCGGCGGTATCGGCGAGGAACTCCTCGAAGCCCGACCGATCCGCGGTGATCCGCTGGAACAGCGCGACCAGCTCGTGCTGCTGGCGCTGCGCCCGCTCCTGGACGAGTTGCGCGGTGACGTCGCTGACGATCAGCAGCAGGCGGACGAGGTTGCCGTCGTCGAAGATCGGCGAGTACGCGATCGTGAACGTGCGATCCTTCGTGTCGAGCCTCGAGGGCAGCTGGGTCAGCGCGATCTCCTGCGGGAGGACGTTGTCGGCGATGGACTCGAGCGTGAACGCGAACCAGTCCGCGAGGTCCGCGTTGTGGGGCCTGATCATGTCGGAGAACGTGGCGCCGGTGGCGGGCTTCCCGAACCAGCGATCGACGATCGCCGATCGCTCGCTGGCCAGCACGCCCTGGACGTCGATCGTCATGAATCCCTGCGCGACGTTGTCGAACACCAGGCGCATGCCGGCGTTGCGCTCGTCGAGCTCCTGGGTGCGTTGCTCGACCTTGCGCTCGAGGTTCGCCGCGTAGTCCTTGAGCTGCATGTCGCGCTTGACGACGGCGTGCGTGAAGAAGCCGATGACGAGCAGGCCGAGGATCAGCGCGGCGCCGCCCGCGATCAGCGTCGTCGACGACACGCTCGACAGCAGCGTCATGGCCTCGGCCTCGCGGGCCAGCGACACCACGACGGAGACCCGCCCGACCACGCCACCCTCGATCTGCGACGGGGCCCAGGCCACCAGGTAGCCCGCCGTGCTGCGCATCTTGCCGGGGTTACCCTGGAACAGCTGGGCGACGGGCTCGGGTGGCACACCGTGCTGGGCGACGACGGCACCGGTCGCATCGGTCGCGACGATCGCGATCACGTCCGGCGACTTGCGGTAGACGCCGAACGCGTCCTTGACCATCTCGGTATCGCGGACGGCGAGCCCGAGGTCCGCGGCGCGCGCCAGCTCCTGCGCCCCACGCTCCACCCGCCAGACCAGATCCGCGTGGACCTGCGGCCCGACCTGCTCGGTCAGCTCCTGCGTCAGCGTGAACATGACCGTGGTGAAGGCCCCGATCCCGATGAACAGGGCGCCAAAGATCAGGTTGCGAAGCGACCGGATCGACGGTGGTGTGCGCGACGACTTGTTCGTGGGTGTGGGCGTCATGGGAGCCTTGAGCGGAGACGATCGAGACGAGCTCGCGAGATCGGGGACGTGCCCTACTTCGTGGAGATGGCGTAGCGCGCATCCGTATAGCCAACCCCATCCACCTTCACCGCCTGGACGTCCGCCGTGAGCGCATCCGCGGGCAGATATCCGATCGCCGCGGGAAACTTCGCGACGACCTTGGCGACGTGCGCGGAGGACGGCAGCGCGCGGGGGGCGCCGCTCTGGCCGCGCACCTTGCGATCGATCCAGTAGCGACCGACCTCGTCGGTCGCCATCCCGAGGATCGCCACGTCGAAGCCCGCGCGCTCCGCGGATCCGGGCGTGAAGTTGAACGGCACGAGCGTCTTGCCACCGGCGCTCACCGAGTCTCCCGTGAACGCGTGCTTGAGATCCCCCTTGGAGATGTTGGTGATCGGGGAGCCCTTGGCGACCACCACGACCAGCTTCTTGGCGTCGGCCAGCGCCATCGAGGTCATCGAGGTCAGCGAGGTCAGCGACGTCAGCGCGAGCATGCGCAGCAGTGTTCGCTTCATCATGGTCATCGCCTCAGAACACCCACGAGATCTGCGCTTGGGCGATCCGGAAGTGCGCGAGGTCGAGGTGCTTTTCCGGGAACCAGGCGTCGTTCCACGACACCTTGATCACCACGCTCGGCGACGGTCGGAAGTTGAGCCCGATGTCCCAGACGCGGATCACCCGACCGATCTGGGTCGTGACCGCGCTCTCGAGCTGACGGTAGTGCTCGGCCTGGACGTAGGGCATGACGTTCCACCAACGCTTGAAGCGATAGGCGGCGAGTCCATAGGCGCCCCACGACGAGCTATCCGGCGTGAAGCCCATCTGCCCGTTACCTGGCCGTGCGCCAGGCTCGTAGCTGCGCTGACGCGCCATCACTTCGGACTGCACGTGGAGCCCATCACGCGTCCACTGCGCGTCCGCGGCGTAGGCGAGCTCGGTGTAGCGCGTGCCCACCGGCTCGACGTTGACCAGGGTGCCCGTCATGTCGACCGCGATCTGGTCGAGCGGGCGATCGACGTACTTGCCGCGATAGATCGACGCGCCGACCTTGAGCGTCCCGGCGAGCGGCGCCTCGACGTCGACGCGCCCCCCGACGCCCACGTCGTTGCTCAGGTTGCGGGTCGTCGAGAACGGGCCACGGCCGTTGGAGACCGTCGCGTGATAGCCGACCTTGTAGTCGTCGACGAACGTGGTCCCGAACACGTCGAGGCCCGTCTGACTCTCGGGGAAGAACTGCTCACCGACGATGTACGGCCGGAGCGTGCCGATGATCGTCGGTGAGCCGTGGTCGAGGTTCCAGATGCCATACGGCGTCAGCCAGTGGCCCGCACGCACGCTGACCTTGGAGGTCAAGTCGTGTTCGATGTACGCGCGCTGGATCGAGATTCCACCCCAGCTGATCGGGCGCTGGACGTTGGCGGGATCGGTGGCCTCGGTCTTCTGAAGGGTCCCGTCGGCGGCGTTCGAGCCATTCGGCGAGTAGAGGAATCGGATCTCGGTGAGGACGCGCCATGCCGAGCCGAGGTTCCTGGCGAGGTAGAGGTTGAGGTTGCCGAACGTGAAGTAGCGCTCCTTGGGGAGGGAGTTTGCGAGCACATTCTGCTTGGAGATGAAGGGCGCCCAGTAGTTGAAGTCCGCGAAGCCGTAGATGTTGATCTTGTCCTCTTCCCCCGAGCCAGAGCTCGAAGGATCGAGGCCGAGGGCGGCGAGGTCGATGTTGTCGGCCGCGGCATCGGCGACGGCGGTGCTCGTCGGTGATGCCGGGACGGCGGCGGCGTCACCGCGGCAGCCTCGGCGGTGGCATCTGCGGCGGCCGCCATGTCGGCGTCGGTCGGCGCCTGCGGTGCGGCACCGGTCGGTTCGGTCGGTTCGGTCGGCTCGGTGGGCTCGGTGGGCTCGATGGGCTCCGCCTGCGCGAGGCCGGTCGCCAGCGAGATCACGGTGAACAGCTGCGCCGCCAGGCGCATGCGATGCGCTGCGAACCTCACTGGCACGCCGCCTGGCAGAGGAGCCCATAGCCGAGGCTGGTGTAGTCGCAGCACACTTGATCCCGGGGGCACTCGTTGCCCGACACGGAGCAGCCGACGACGATGCACGTGTGCGAGATCACCGCGTCGCACGCCGCGGCATCCAGGCCCGCGCAGTCGGCTTGCACGGCGCATGACTTGCCGGCTCCCGTGAAGGTTCGACAGTACGGCTCGGGCTCCCAGTCGGCACACGTCCCGGTCGCGCCACAGTCGGCGTCCACCGTGCAGCGGTTGGTACAGGTGCCGGTGTCCACACCGCTCGCGGCGCAGTAGTTATAGGTCGCGTCCGTGCAGGAGCTCGCCTGCGGGTTGCATGGAGTCCCGAGCCCGGGGACGGTCCCACACGTGCCGCTGGCATCCTTGACCTCGCCCGCGGGGCACGCGCACTGGTTGTCGACGACGACCTCTTCGTCGGCGCAGGCCTCGCACCCGCCGCTCACGGCGATCGCGTTCGACGCGCAGACACACGCCGCCAGCGTGGCGACGTACTCCATGTTGTCACCGCAGCGCTCGTCTGCCTACTAGACGCAAGCCGTGAGGGGAACGAGCAGGGAGAGGAGGAGTCCTCGCGTCGAGCGCAGGGTCATCGTCATGCGTGCTCCAGCCATAGGTGCAACTTGTAGGTTCGACCTCCTTGGACCCACGTTGAGCTACGCTGCGATGATCGGCGGCACGGTTCTCGCGACGTCGATCGTCGCGGCCCGACCTGGCTACGAGTCCGCTGGCGGCAGATCGTCGTCGAGCACGATGCGCAGGCCCGCGGGCAGGGTGTCGCCGAACACGACGAGCTCCTCGCGGGCGTCGAGCGCGACGATCTCCTCGACGAGCACGGCGGCGCGATCCCCCCCGGGCATCGCGCGCAGCGCGGTCGCGAGCCGGGCGCGGGTGGCGTCGTCGAGATCGCGGGAGCGGTCGCCGGTGCGCCGGCCGAGCTGGGCGAGCGCGAGCGCGGCCTTCTCGGGCTCGGGCCACGTGTAGGTGAGCAGCGCACCGAGCCAGCTGCCGATCTTCGACGCCGGCACGATGGCGTCGAGCGGGCCGTACAGCGGCACGCGCGCGCCGAGCCGCGACAGCGCCCACAGGTGGACGCCGTCCTCGAGCCCCTTGGGCAGCTCCATGCGGCGGATCAGCTCGTCGCCGAGCTTGCCCTTGTTCGACGCCGACAGCCGCTCGAGCGAGCCGATCACGCGCCACATCTCGGCGAGCTCCTGCTTGCTCGGCTTGACCTCGGCGAGCTTCTTCTGCTGCTTGGGCGACGGCAGCAAGAGCTGCGACAGCCGGTCGAAGAACTGCGCCTGCTGGCCCTTCGCCAGTCCACCGGCGATCCTCCGCCACGCGATCCACCACGCGAGCTTGTTGGGCTCGGCCTTGGGGAACGCGAGGTTCTCGTTGAACACGCCCCACATGACGCGCGCGCGCCAGGTGTCGAGCGGCGCGCCGGTGCCGGGCCGCAGCAGGAAGCCGGCGAGGTTGAGCCAGCGGTGCTCGTGATCGGCGGTCTTCTTGCGCTCGGCCGCGACCTCGATCAACGTGTCGAACAGCGCGCGGGCGGTCATCGTCGACCACTCGTCGCGGCGGCCGTCGAGCAGGGTCTCGAGATCGCGCGCGATCGTCGCGAGGCCCGCCCCGGTCGTGAACGCCGCGGCGAGCATGGCCTTGGCCTCGTCGAGGCGAGGATGCGGGTCGGTCGTGGCGCCGGCGGCGCCCGCAGCCAACGACGAGATGTTCAGCGCCGCCGACGACGCCGCCGAGCGCGCGCCGCCCGACCGCATGTCGAACCCGAGCTTGTAGGTCTCGCCGTCCTGATCGACGCACGCGATCTCGAGCGCGCCGAGCTCGGTGATGTGGACCTCGAGGTGGACGCCGATGCCCTCGGTCGGCTGCTCGGCCGTCGGCCGCCGCATGCGCCCGCTCTCGGTCGAGGCGGCGCGCCGGCGCGCGCGGATCACGGTGACGATCGGCGGCAGCTCCTGGAGATCCGAGCCGTCGTCGAGGGTCTCGGCGCGCCCGTCGCCGATCGGCACCAGCGCCCCCGGCTGATCGTGGCGCGTGCTCGAGCTGTACAGCTTGAAGCTCACCGGGCGGTTGGTGACGACCTCGTAGAGGCCAGCCGGCGCGAGGCACGCCGCCATCTTGCCGGCGGTCGACTCGACGCCGATGTAGAACGCGCGCGGCGTGCCGCCGCGGATGCGCGCGGCGAGCCCGCGCCGCACCAGGCCGTAGTACGCGGCGCCCTGCGCGACCGCCATCTCGGGCATGTCCGCGGGCAGCTCGCGTGGCCGGGAGTCCTGCCACGCGCCGATCTGATCCAGCACGCGCGCGCGCAGGCTCGCCGGCGTCATCGCGCCGCCGTTGAACAGCACGGCGTCGACCCGGGTGGCCTCGTGGCGCGACAGGAACGACGCGAGGTGCCGCGTCACCGCCGGATCGTTGGCGTACGGCAGCCCGAACTCCTGGAGCCCGCCGCGCGCCTTCGACAGCTGCGCGTCGCGCGCGACCTGCGGGAAGAACCCGTCGTGCAGGATCTGCTCGAGCTCGGCGCGGGTGATCTCGTCGCGCAGCGAGCCGCCGATCAGCTTCGCGCCGCGCGCCTGCACGACGATCGGCGCCCGCTCGATCGGCGAGCTACCGGGTGTGGGGTCGGCGAGCAGGGTCTCCTTCGCGAGTCGGCACGCGTGGACCAGGCCGTGCCACTGGAGCGCGTCGAGCTTCTTGCCGGTCTTCTCGTTCTTCGCGACGAGCCGCTGCTCGACGATCTTGGCGAGCGTGAGATCGAGGTTGTCGCCACCGAGCAGCAGGTGATCGCCGACCGCGCTGCGCGTGAAGCCCTCGGCGTCGACGTCGATCAGCGTGAAGTCGGTCGTGCCGCCGCCGACGTCGAACACCAGCACGCGCTCGCCGGGCTTGAGCCCCTTGCCGCCCGACGTCTGATCGACCCACGCGTAGAACGCCGCCTGCGGCTCCTCGAGCAGCGCCACCGGCGGATAGCCGGCTCGCGTCGCCGCCTGCAGCGTGAGATCGCGCGCGGCCTCGTCGAACGACGCCGGCACGGTGACGAGGATCTCCTGCTGCGTGAACGGCGCGTCCGGGTGCGCGTGATCCCACGCCTCGCGGACGTGCGCGAGCACGAGGCTCTGCGCGGCGATCGGCGACAGCTTGCCGCCCTCGGTCTCGCGGCCCCACGGCAGGATCGGCGCCGAGCGATCGACGCCCGGGTGACACAGCCACGACTTCGCCGACGCGATCATGCGCGACGCCATGCGCGCGCCCTGCGTGCGGGCCAGCTCGCCGACGACGGGGCGCAGCTCGCTCGACGTCGCCGCCTGCGGATCGCGCTCGGCGCGCATGACCCGGGCCTGCCACGGCAGGGTCGTCTCGTGCGGCGCGAGATCGATCTCGCTCGCGAGGTAGACGAACGACGGCAGCTGGCGCCGCGCGGCGATCTCGCCCGGCGCGACGAGCTGCGGGATCTCGAACACGCCCACGCGGCGATCGGCGCTCGCGGTGTCGACGAACGCGACCGCCGAGTTCGTCGTGCCGAGATCGATGCCGATCAGGAAGCGTGCGCTCATGCGTCGCGCTCGCGCACGGAGTACTCGAGCTTCCAGCGGCCGCGACCATCGCGGGCGACGCACCACAGCTCCAGCGTGCCGACCTCGGTCACGTGGGCCTCCAGCCGCACCGGCACGACGTCGCCGGCCTTGCGCTCGCCGTCGATCTCGACCTGCTTCTCGACCGGGTCGAGCTCGACGAGATCGTCGCGATCGGCGTCGATCAGCGTGCCGGCGCCGTCGTCCTTGCGCGTCGCCGCGGCGAAGAACCGGAACTGCACGACCTCGCCGACGACCAGCCCGAGCTCGTCGTCGGGCAGCTCGACCCGCGAGCCCTCCTCGAGGCCCTGCGGCGCGACGCACAGCGCCTTCACCGGCGGCTCGAACCCGGGGATCGCCGGCATCGCGCTCTCGATGCCGATGTAGTACGCGCGCGCCGTGCCGCCGCGGATCCGCACGCCCTTGCCGCGCCGGACGAGGCCGTAGTGCGCGGCGCCGAGCGCGACCGCGAGGTCGAGGTCGGTGCCGCCGAGCACCTTGACGTCGCGGTGCGCCCACGCGCGCAGGAGGCCGACGATCCGCTCGCGCAGCATCGTCGACTTCATCACGCCGCCGTTGAACAGCACCGCGGTCGGCATCCGGCCGAACCGGCCGAGGAACTCGGCGAGGTGGCGCGAGATCGCGGGATCGAGCGCGTAGGGCAGGCCCATCTCGCGCAGGCCGCCCGCCCGGCGGCGCTGCGTCCTGGCGTCGGCCGTCACCTCGGGGAAGAACCCGTCGACGAGCAGCGCGTGGGCGTCGGCGCGCGCGATCTCGGCGCGGATCGTCCCGCCGATCAGCTTGCTGCCGCGCCCCAGGATCGAGATCGGGAACTTGTCGGGGGCGTCAGCCTCGAGCAGGGCCTCCTTGGCGCGCCGGCACGCGAACGTCAGCGCGCGCTGCTGCATCGCATCGAGCACCTTGTCGCCGAGCCCGCGCTGGACGATCGCGGCCATCGCGAGGTCCATGTTGTCGCCGCCGAGCAGGATGTGATCGCCGACCGCGATGCGCTCGAGCGCGAGCGCGCCGCCGTCGCTGGCGACCTCGATCAGCGAGAAGTCGGTCGTGCCGCCGCCGACGTCGCACACCAGCACGACGTCGCCCGGCGCGAGGTCCTTGCGCCACGCCTCGCCGCGCGCGGCGAGGTACGCGTAGAACGCCGCCTGCGGCTCCTCGAGCAGGGTGACGCGATCGAACCCGGCCTCGCGCGCGGCGACGACGGTGAGCTCGCGCGCGACCGCGTCGAACGACGCCGGCACGGTGAGCAGCACGTCCTGCTCGTCGGCCGGATCGTCGGGGTGGGCGTCGTCCCAGCTCGCCCGCAGGTGCGCGAGGTAGCGCGCGGAGGCGTTGACCGGCGACACGCGCTCGCCGACCTCGATCCCCTCGCGGCTGGCGCCGAGGAACGGCAGCACCTGCGCGGTGCGGTCGATCGACGGGTTGCACAGCCACGACTTGGCCGACGCCACCAGCCGGTGCGGGAGCTCGGCGCCGCGATCGCGCGCGAACGTGCCGACCGCGTACTTCATCGGGCCCGACCACGGCAGCTGGAGCTGGTTGGCCGGCACCTCGTGCTCGCTGGGCAGCAGCAGGAACGACGGCAGCGACGGTCGCTCGGCGACCTCGCCCGGCCCGACGATCTGCGTGATGCCGACCGACTGCGCGAGGCCGGTGTCGACGTCCGCGCACGCCAGGGCGGTGTTCGTGGTGCCGAGATCGATGCCGAGGATCTTCATGTCTAGAGCTCCACTTCCGCCGGCGCGATGACCATGCGGTCGACGCCCTCGGCCAGGGTCGGTAACTTGGCCTGCATCACGCGCCAGCCATGATGCCGGAGGGTGCCCTTGTACGGCGGCTCGCCCTTGGCCTCGCCGACGAGCCGGATCTCCGCGGGATCGAAGCCCTTGGGGACGGTGACCCGGGAGTCGTCCTCGCCCGGCATCACCGGCTCGAACTCGAGGTACTGGTCGAGCACCTTCCTGCAGCCGCGGTGGACCTCGCGGGCCGCCCCGCCGACGTCGACGTCGCTCGCACCATCGACGGTGTCGCGCAGGAAGTCGACGAGCCGGCCCTCGCGCTGGAGCAGCGCGAGCAGCGACAGCGCGCCGTCGCGCTGGTGCTGGCTGGCCGAGATCTTGGGCTCGCGGATGACCTCGCGGATCACCTCCTTGGTGACCTCCACGGGCACTTCCTTGGTGACGATCTTCTCGCGCACGTGGGGGTCTGGGAGGGCCTTGTGGGCGCCTTCGACGCGATCGGCGACGGACGCGGGGAGCTTGCCGGTGAACAACATCCGGAAGAAGCAGGAGAAGGCGAGGACGAACCGCATCGGCGGGATCTAAATCGAAATCCCCATCGATCACCCCATTGTCGGACCACGAAAAACTGAGAGCGAGGACCTTCTTTTCGTGAACGATCAGCTACTTCGCCCATATCCAGGCGTGGCCTGGCGATTGCTAAGTCGGTTCACATGCTTAGACTCGCCGCCGTCTTCACGTTGGTCTCCCTCGCAGGATGCATGCTCTACGCGGGCGACGACCAGCCGCCACCCCCGTGCAACTACGGGTACGCCGATGGCGCGCCGTACCCCGGCTACGACCAGCGCGATCCCTACACCGGCGAGTGCTACGCGACCTACCCGCCGGGCGGCTGCAACGACCAGTGCGGCCCGTGCCCCCAGTACGACATCGCGATCGCCCCGGGCGCCCAGTGCTACGGCGCGTGCGCGGGGCTCGACGAGCTCACCTGCTCCTCGACCCCCGGCTGCCACGCCGCCTACGACGGCAACGCGCGCGCCGACCAGATCCCGCAGTTCTCGGAGTGCTGGGACATC
>JAPLLF010001008.1 GCA_026387715.1 Pseudomonadota bacterium | reverse complement strand
GGCTCGGCGACTCGAGGCTTACGGTTCTCGTCAGTCATCTCGACGAGAACAAGACCAGCTGCTCAGACTATTTCCGGAACTCGCTTCATTTCCCATTAATCGACACGTCTTCAGTTCGCGCCCCAGCGCAGGAGGACCTTGCCGGTCGCCTGCTTGGTCTCGAGGAAGGCGTGCGCGTCGGCGGCGTCGGACGCTGCGAACACCTTGCCGACGTGCGGCTTGAGGTGCATCTGCTCGACGTCGATCATCGAGCGCGTGAGGCGCTCGATCCACGTGTCGTCGCGGAGCACGTGCAGCGCGTTGAGCGCGTAGACGCCGCTGTTGGTGTCGAACAGCTTGAGGATGGAGATGCGCGGCATCCGGAGCGCGGCGAGCCCCATGCGAAGGTAGTTACGCTTGCCGTCCTTCACGCCGGAGGACAGGCCGATGCACACGATCCGGCCGGTGATCCCGAGGCGCGCGCGCTGCCAGGTGATGTTCGCGCCGCCCGAGGCGTTGAGGATCATGTCGTAGCCGCGCAGGCTCGGGTCGCGCGCGAACTCGTCGACGGTCAGCGCGGTCGCGCCGAGCTCGGTGATGAACGACTTCTTGGTCGGGCTGGTGGTCAGGCCGGTGACGTGCGCGCCGAGGTGACGTGCGAGCTGGATCGCGAGCACGCCGACGCCGCCGGTCGCGCACTCGATGAGCACGCGGTCGCCCTTGCGCACGCGGGCCATCTCGACGAGCGCGAGCTGCGCGGTGAAGTAGTTGACGGGGAGGGCGGCGCCCGCCTCGAGATCGATCGAGGTCGGGAGCTTGAAGACCTGCCGCGCGGGGATCGTGACGTGCGAGGCGTAGCCGCCGAAGTACGTGCCGGCGGCGACGCGATCGCCGGGCTGCACGTCGCGCACGTTCTTGCCGACGGCGGTCACCCGGCCGCTCACCTCGTAGCCCGGCACGAACGGCCGCTTCGGCGCGTCGGGATAGAAGCCGAGCCGCATCTGGATGTCGGCGAAGTTGATGCCCGAGAACGCGACGTCGATCGCGACCTCGTCGCCCTCGGGCGCGCGCGCGTCGACCTGGCGAAGCGCGAGGGTCGAGGCCGGGCCGAACTTCTCGATGACGATGTGTTGCATGGGGAGTCTCCGTTGAGAGTTTCTAAACAATCGAACTGTAAGGGCGAGCGAGATGCCCGCGCGCTCGGCGAACGAAGCGGACGGCTAGGAGCGGTGAACGAGCGAATGTTGGAGGAACGCGAGCCCGGTCGGATCGATCGAGCAGGTGAGCTGCTTGCCCTCGCGCTGCGTGGTGATGAGGCCCGCGTCGGCGAGCTCCTTCACGTGATGCGATACGGTCGGAGCGCCGAGGTCGAGCCCGTGGAGGATCTTGGCGAGGAAGCAATCGTGGACGCGCCCCTTGGCCAGATCGAGCTTGCTCTCCTCGAGCAGGTTCACGAACAGCTGGAGCCGGTTGGGGTTCGCCAGCGCCTTGAACATGCGCGCGAGGCGCTGGATGTCCCTGTCGGGGTCGGCCACCCGCAATCAATACGACAGTTGTCGAACTGTGTCAACGGGCGTTCGCGGCCGCGACGTACTTCTGCACGCTGGGGCGCTCCCACTGCGCGCGCGCGTAGGCCGCGACGTGATCGTCAACCGGGTCGCCGTTGTTCACGAGCCGCATCAGCATCAGCGCGAGATCCGCATCCGCGATGCACCAGGTCTCGAACAGCTGGGTGCGATCGGTCGGGATGAACGCGCTCGCGCACCGGAGGAGCTCGGCGGCCTCGCTCGCTCCCTTGGCCGACAGCGGGGTCGTCACCGGCACTCCGAACACGCTCGACGTCGGTCGATCCTCTCGCAAGCCGAACCAGCCGGTCCGCAGCATCGACATGATCTGGCGTGCACGGGCTCGCTCCGCGAGGTCGGCGGGGAACAGCCGGGGATACCCGTCGGTCGACCGGAACGTCTCCGCCAGGTACTCCGAGATCGCCAGCGACTCGGTGAGCCACAGGTCGCCGTGGACGAGGATCGGCACCTTGCCGATCACCGACCTCGCTCGCAGCATCGCCTTGGTGTCGGCTGGGATCGGCAGCGGCACGAGCTCGAGCTGGTAGGGCAGGCCCTTCTCCTCGAGGGCGACCATGGCGTGAAACACCCACGGGCTCACCCAGCCCGACTCGCCGTAGAGGACTAGCTGCGTCATCGCCTGCGAGCCTATCCGGAAACTTGCGACCGGGCGTCGGGGCGCGGTCCAATTCGATTCATGAAGCGAAGCGGAATGGGAACGGGAATGCTGCTCGCGACGCTCGGCGTCGCCCTGATGTCGACAGTGGCCCGCGCCGACGAGATCGAGGTGGGGACGCCGACGACACCGACCGGCCCGACGGTCACCGAGCCGAGTGACATGGCGGGCGGGCCGTTCAAGAAGGGCACGCTCGGCGTGTCGGTGGCCGTTCCGGGCGCGGCGCCGTCGTTCGTCGCCGACCTCGTGTACTTCGTCGACAAGAAGTCCGCGGTGGACCTCCTCCTCGGGTTCTCGCTGTCGAAGACCCCCGACGTCACGGATCCGGTCTCGATGGTGACCACCGCGGGCTCGACGAGTTTCGGGTTCGGCGTGGGTGCGGGCTACCGCATCTACAAGAAGATCAACGATCGCCTGCACACCTACGTGCAGCCGTTCGCGCTGTTCTCGGCGGCGAGCGTCGACAAGATCGGCGACAACCTGGTGATCACCGCGGGCGGCAACTTCGGCGCGGAGGCGTTCGTCACCGACTGGTTCTCGTTTCGCGGCCAGCTCGGTGCGGCCGTGCAGTTCGCGCAGAAGTTCGAGGTGATCAACCTCGCGACGACGACGGGGTTGTACGCGAACGTCTACTGGAAGTAGTCAGGGGACGGTCTCCGCGAACTCGCGGAGCCTCACGAACCACGGCGCCTTGTCGGCGAACGTCGGGAAGCTCGCGTTGAGTCCGCTCGGGTTCGGGAGCACGAACACGTGGGCGCCCTCGAGCAGATCCTCCTTGAGACCAGGCTGCACGCCTCCCTTCACGGGTTTCTGGCTACAGACCGTGTTGTAGAGGGTCACGCCGACCAGCGCGACGATCCTCGGCTTCATCGCCTTGATCTTCTTGAGCAGCGCCTTGCGGCCACGCTCGAGCTCGGGTCGCCGCAGGTCGGTCGACATCTTCGTCGCGCGCGGCACCAGGTTGGTCAGCGCGTAGCCGAACTCCGCGAGCCGGTGATCCTCGGTCGCGGGCAACACGATGGGGACGAGCCGGGCGGCGTGGAGCAACTCGAAGAACGGGTTGAGCTTGCCCGCGAAGTGATGCCCGACCTCGAGCGAGACGAATCCAGGGTTGATGCCGACGAACAGGATCTTGGGGTTCGACAGGACGACGTCGCGGAGGCGCGGCACGCCGTCAGTCTACTCTCTACGGCCGGCGGTCGTTTCGGGCCGCGCGAGACACAGGATGCGGATCGCGGCCACCGCGGTCGCGACGTCCGGATCGGCGCCGGTGATCACGTCGCGATAGAGGAACGACTCGACGATCCGGACCAGCAGGTACGCGAGCTCCTCGGGTGGCAGCGCCGGTTCCATCGCACCCGCGGCGACCTGCGCGTCGATCGCCTCGCGGAACGCGAGCATGCAGCGGTGCTGCACGGGGCTGTGCTTCGAGGTCAGGACGCGCAGCGCGAACTCGGGATCCTGCTCGACGAACCGGCGCAGCGGCCCCGAGGCGACGAGCGCCCGGAGCAATCGCTCGATGACCTCGAACAGCCGCTCGATGCCGGGCGCGCGTGCCTCGGCCTTCGCGCGCTCCAGATCGATCGCGAACCCGGAGGAGATGATCTCGCCGTAGAGGTGCTCGCGGCTGCCCACCCAGCGAAATACCGTCGCGCGTCCGACGCCGAGATCGACCGCGAGCTTGCCGATGTCGAGCCGCTCGCCAGCCAGCCACTTCTTCCGGGCGAGGCGGAACGCGTCCATCGGCGTGACCCGGGTCGGTACCGCGTCCCCATCGAGGATCCGGGACAGCGGTGTGGCACGCCTCTGAGTCATCTGGTGCGAATGTATCACTGAGCAACGGAGATCGCACTTGACTCGACAATCCGACATCGGGCATTCAGGTGGGCGAAGGGGAGCGGTATGCGCACTCATTGGTTCGAACTGGTCGTCGTGTCGTCATTATTGGTCGGATGTTCGAACCTCGAGCTGGATTCACCCGCGTCGGTGATCCATGCGCGGTTCGATCCCGACGCCGGCATCGTGCCGATGCCGACCGACGTGCTTCGCGACAAGGCGCTGGGGCGGCTGAACCTTCCGAACGACACCGCCAAGGAGCGCGCGAAGCTCGACGATGCCGAGCTCGAGTTCTACGCGTACCTCGAGACCCTCGACGGCTGGTCGAGCCTGATGTCGGCGACGGTCGAGCTCACCGGCGAGATCGATCCGCGCTCGGTCACGGCCGAGAGCCTCCAGGTCTGGCACTGGACCGGGACCCCCGAGCGGGTGATGGACGTGCGGATCAGCGTGTCGGCCGATGCGAAGCTGGTGACGATCGATCCCCCGCGCACCGGCTGGCGGCGCGGCGATCAGTACGTCGTCGCGATGCGCGGCGGCGCGACCGGCGTCTCCGGCAAGCAAGGCGAGAAGGTCGAGTGCGACGCGGCGTTCTACTTCCTGCGTCAGACCGAGCGGCTCGACACGCCCGAACACGCGCACGCGATTCCCGGCGACACCCGCGAGGAGCGCGCCGCCAACACGGCGCGGCTCGAGGGCATCCGCGAGGACCTCGCGCCGGTGTTCGACTTCTTCGAGGCCCGGCAGCTGCCGCGCGCCGACGTGGCCGCGCTCTGGCAGTTCACGGTCACCACGCGCACCGAGCTCGCGATGGACAAGGCGTCGCAGCGCATGCCGCTGCCGATCAACTTGATGCTGTCGCCGACGACGGGGCACGTCGACGTGCCGCTCGCCCCGTGGGACTCCGCGGTCGAGGCCGAGGCCAAGCCGCGGCTGGCCGACTTCGATGGGTTCGGGCTGTCGTCGGCGCAGATGTTCGAGCTGACGGCGCCGGTCGATCCCGCGACGGTCTCCGAGACGACGGTCAAGCTGTACCGCCTCGACGGCGACACGCCCGTCGCGGAGCCCGCGACCGTGGAGCTCCTCGCCGATCGGATGCACGTCGTGCTGCGTCCCAAGGCCGGTCGCCTGATCGAGCGGACGTCGTACGTGATCGGGCTGTCGAACGCCGTGCGCGACGCCAGCGGCGATCCGATCGGCGCTCGAGACCATCGGTCGCGACGCGACGCTCGCCGCGTGGCCGTTCACGACGATGTCGGTGAAGGCGCCGCTCGTCGCGCTGCGCGAGATGGCCGCGACCCTGGCGATCGATCCCGCGCCGACGAACGTGCAGCGGCTGTCGCCGACGCAGGCGCTGGCGGACTTCCCGTTCGGCATCGCTTCGATCGCGAACGTGTCCGACGTCTACTACGGCACGATCAAGTCGCCGGAGTTCCTCGACAAGCAGACGCGCGGCTGGCGCGGCGACGGCGGGCACGACGTCGAGGAGCTCGACTTCACGATGACGATCCCGAAGAACGCGCCGAGCCCGATGCCCGTCGTGATCTTCGGGCACGGCATCGTCACCGAGCGCCGCTTCGTGCTGGCGATCGGCGATGCGCTCGCGCGGAAGGGCTTCGCGGCGATCTCGATCGACTTCCCGTATCACGGCAAGCGCACGTACTGCGCCAAGGGCGGCCCGATCTCGCTCGTCAACCCGCTGACCGGATCGCTGCAGTCGCTCAACCCGTGCTCGTCGGGGTCGACCTGCAACGACGAGGGGCGCTGCGTCGACGCGTCGGGGCAGGGTAACCACCTCGCCACGTTCGGCGTGATCTCGACCCCGGTCGCGTCGGGCGCGGTGTTCAACGAGCTCGATCACATCGCGAACAGCAAGGATCACTTCGCGCAGGCGCTCGTCGATCTCGGCGCGCTCGATCGCTCGCTGCGCAGCGGGATCTGGCAGGCGATCGGTCACACGATCGACACGACCCAGATCTACTACGCGGGGCAATCGCTCGGCGGCATCATGGGCGGGCTGTTCCTGGGTACGGGGCCGGACATCAAGCGCGCCGTCCTAAACGTTCCGGGCGCGGGGCTCGTCGATCTGTTCAATGACTCGACGTTCTTCGCCGCGCAGATGGACGCGTTCTTCACGCGCCTGCACGTCACGCGCGACAGCGCGGAGGGCGTGCGGTTGTTCAACGTCGCCAAGTGGTTCCTCGATGCCGTCGATCCGCAGCACCTCGGCGCGACGATCAAGGATCGGCGGCTGCTGCTGCAGATGGCGCTCGGTGACTTCATCATCCCGAACGCGAACACGAAGATCCTGCAGGACGTGACCGGCGCGCCGCGCGTCGACTACGTCGCCGAGCACGGCTTCCTCGTCATCCCGCTCGAGCCCGCGTACTGGTTCGGGACCGCGGATCTGGCGAAGTGGCTCAATGGAGAGGACCTCTAGATATGCGCGCTCTCGTGGCTGGACTTCTCCTGGTGCCGTCGATCGCGTCGGCCGGCGGCCTGTCGGTCGGAGAACAGAACGCGGTCGCGTCGGGCACCGCGGGGGCGAGCACCGCGCGCGCCGACGATCCGGGGGCCGCCTGGTACGACCCCGCGGCGCTCGCCGACGGTGGTGGCTGGCGGTTCGGGTTCTCGCTGGCGCTCGCACATCCTTCGCTCGAGGCGCGCTCGGCGTCGCCGGCGAGCGCGTGGACGACGCCGAGCGACCCCGCGTGGCTCACGCCGCCGCACCTCGACGCGAGCGTCGCGATCGATCGATGGGCCGCGGGGCTCGCGGTCGGCGTGCCGTTCGGCGGCGGGGTCAGCTGGCCGCGGATGTGGCCGGGCGCCACCGAGGCGGTGCGCTCGAACATCCAGGTGTTCCGCGTCGCGCCGTTCTTCGCGTGGAGCTTCGGCAAGCTCAAGGCGTCCGCGGGTGTCCACGTCGATGCCGCGCGGCTCGAGCTGCAGCGGGGGCTCGACTTCATCGATGCCCAGGGCGACGTGCGCCTCGATCTCGACGGTCGTGGCGCCGGCGTCGACGCGGCGCTCTACCTGCAGGCGCGCCCCGACCTCGGCGTCGGCCTCGCGTATCGCGGGCGCACGACGCTCGCGCTCGCCGGCAACGCGAACTTCACCGCGCACGACGCGTTCAGCGAGAAGACGCCGGACCAGACGGCGTCGACGACGATGGCGTTGCCCGAGACGCTCACGCTGGGGGCGCACTACGCGCGGGGCCGCTATCGCGTGCTCGCGGATCTCGAGTGGGCGAACTGGTCGGTCAACGATCGCACCGTCGTGACGTTCGCGAACGCGAGTACGCCGGCGGCCGTCCAGGACAACCGCTGGCACGACACGCTGGCGGTGCGCGCGGGCGGCGAGTACCACGCCGGCAAGCTCGTGGTGCGGGCCGGCGGCTACGTCGATCCTTCGCCGGTGCCCGTCGCGTACCTGTCGCCGACGTCGCCGGACTCCACGCGCCTCGGCGTCACGTTCGGTGGGAGCTATCAGCTCGCCCCGTCATGGACGGTCGACGTGTTCGGCGAGGGCATGGCGCTCGTGCGGCGCGAGACGACGAACGCGGACGTGATGGCGGCGAGCTACGGCGGCGACGCCCTGGTGTTCGGGGCCGGCGTCCGCTTCACTCCCTGAGCTCGGAGGCTCAGGGAGGCTCAGGGCGCCGGCGCTGGCGGGACGGGCTCGACGTGGACGATCACGGTGGGCTTGCCGAAGCGCCGCGCGGTCGCCTTCACGAGCTCCGGCTTGATCCGGGCGAGCGCGCCGTCACGGTCGAACAGGTAGGCGGAGCGCTTCCCGGGATCCTCGCCACGCCCGATCGCGCTGGCGACCTCCGTGGCCCACGAACCGGCGAACGTCGCGCGCGGCATGTACCGCGCGTTCAGGGTGTCGAGGGTCCCCTGGTCGACCGTCGTCTTGAGCTTGTCGACCTCGGCCTGGAGATCCTTCTCGATCGTCGGGGAAAACCCGCTGCGGCTGTTCATCGTCACGCGCATGTAGCGGTGGCCGTCCTCGGAGATCGCCGCGGTCACGTAGCCGCGCGGCTCGCGCATGAAGCGCGTGTCGATGCGGTTCTGGAGCGCCCAGGCAAACAGCCCGAGATCGCGCTCGGCGAGCAGCCGGTCGCCGGTCACGACGTCCGCGACGTAGTCGAACACGATCGAGTGATCGCTGCCCGGGCGTACCAGCACCTGCGTCCTGGGCAGCTTCGGCTTCGGCACGGCGATCGGCCTGGCGGTGATCCGCGTGCCGGTCGTCGGGATGCTGGCGAGGTAGGTCTCGATCATCGGCTTGATCGCGGCGGGCTCGATGAAGCCGACGACGAGGAACGTCGTGCCCTGGAGGTCGCCCATGTGATCGGCGTACGTCGCGTACGCACGGTCGAGGTCGAGCGCGTCGAGCTGCGCCTCCGCGACCACCGGGGTGGGGCGGTTGCCCTCGAGCGCCCGGAGTTGCTCGAGCATCGTGAGGTAGGGCTGCGTCGGGTTGTCCTTGAGGAGCTGCTTGTGCTCGGTTCGCCAGCCGTCGAGGGCCTTCGGATCCTTGCGCGGTCGGGCGAGCGCGAGGTGCATCACCTGCATCATCGTCGCGAGCTCCCTCGGCTTGCCGCTCACCGAGACCTCGTGGTTGAGCTGGCGGATGTCGGCGTACAGGTTGACGTCTCGCCCGCGCATCGCCTCGCGCAGCGTGTCGTAGGGCACGTCGCCCAGGCCGCCGCGCAACACGAGATCGCCCGCGAACCGCGCCTGGAGCGCGGCCTCGGGTGCGAGCCGACCCCAGCCGCCGCTCCCGATCGCGTAGATCCGCAGGTACTCGCGATCGCTGATGACGTCGCCAGCGGTGGAGCTGCCGCGGGTCTCCTTGGTCGGACGGACGATCACGCGTGCGCCGTTGCTCAGCGTGAAGACCGTCATCCCGTGGTCCTCCTTGGTCGACGTGATCGTGCCGGCGGTCGGCGGGGTCATCGGCGGGCGCACCGCCGGTCGTTGATCCCAGGGCTCGATCGGCGGGGTCGTGGCCTGGGCGTTGATCGCGCGGAGCTGGGCCTCGGTGACGTTGTCCAGGTCCCTGGCGACGATCATCCGCGTCGCCTCGCCGTAGTTCGCGCGGAGCGCCGCGTTGACCTCGTCCGGGGTGACCGTCGCGAACAGCCGCGCCCCGATGGCGTGGAGCTCGCGGCCGTCGTAGGGCCTGCCGTCGCGGAAGTAGGCCGCGAGCGCGTCGGTCTGCGCGATCGCGCCGTCGTGATCGCCGGGCTCGTCGAGGTTGGCGGTGTAGCTCTCCTGCTGCTCGACGAGGTCGGCTGGATCGATGCCGTGGACGCGGAGGCGCTCGATCTCGCGGAGGAACCGACGGACGTCCTCGACGTCGTACGCGTTCACCTCGAGCCGGCTCAGATCGACGACGTCGGTGAACTGCTCGCGCGACGTCTCGAGCTCGGCGCGCGGCGTCACCTGTCGCCAGCGCGCGACGATCGTGTCGCGCACGAACTGGTCGATCAAGCTCGCGCGATACCCGGCCTCGCCACGGACGTGCGCGTGCGGGATCCGGTGCACGATCTCGAAGCCGGAGTCGCCACCCTCGATGGCGACCGTCAGGCCCGTCGGCGCGGACGCCGCGAGGGCGACGTGGGTGGGGGCTGGCGTCCTGGGAACGGCGAGGCTGCCGAACTTCTTCTCGATGCGCCGCACGATCGCGGGGACGTCGACGTTGCCGACGACGATCACCGCCATCTGATCGGCGCGGTACCAGGTCCGGTAGAACTCCGCGAGGTCCTTCTCGGTGAGCGCCGTGAAGTGCGCGGTGTCGCCGTAGGGCGGATGCGCCCGCTTGTGCGGGCTCTCCCAGGCGTGCGGCGCCTGCTCTTCGTCGACGCCGCCGTCGTGGATCTCGTTGCGCGCACGCTCCAGCTTCGGGCGGTCGAGCTTGAGCCCGTCGGCCATCTTCCGGAGCAGGCCGAGCTTCCGCTCGATCTCGGCTTCCTCGGAGATCTCGCCGCTCTGGAGCGGGAGCGTGAAGCGCGAGCGGTCGTACGACGTGACGCCGAGCTCCTCGGGGTCGGTGACGTCGTCCTCGACCAGCGCATGCATGACGTGCTGGAGCAGGTGCGCGGCGCCCTTCTGCGCCTCGGTCTCGTCGAGCGATCCGGCGTTGACGGCGAGCGTCACCAGGGTCTCGTCGAAGGTGACGTCGTCGTCGACGACGATCAGGTAGGTGAGGCCGTTCTTGAGCTTGCCCGATCGGATGGCGCCGTCGAGCGCGACGAGCGGGGCGTCGGGATCGACCGGCGCCGGAACCGCGACGAGTGGCGTCGGTGTCGGCTTCGCGATCGGCGGTAACGCGATGGTGCCGCCGGTGCAGGCCAGACAGAAGACCAGGAGACTCGCGTGCGCACGCATGGCCGTCGACTCTAGTCGATCAGCTCGCGCGCCGCTCGCCCGAGCCGACACGGGCGAGGGCGATGACGAGCCCGGCGTAGCCGCCGAGCAGGCAGCCGCCCAGCGCGCCGACGGCGCCGCCGACGAACACGCCGTGCTCGTAGCTGACGCCTTGCATGTGGCCGAACGCGCCGTCGACGACGAGCGGCGTGACGACGCTCGCGACCACGCCGACCAGCAACGTCGTCGCGATCGTGGCGATCACGACCGCGCGCCAGCTGCGCGCCGCGCGCCGTGCTGCTGGTAGCGCGACGAGGAAGGCGCCGATGATCATCGACGTCGCGATCAGGCTGGTGCCGATGAACGGGCCCCGGTACGAGCCGAACACGACGACGCCGATCGCGCCGGGCGCGATACCGCACGCCGCGCCGGCGAGGCCGCAGCCGACCACGACGGCAGGGCCTCGCGGCACGATCGGCGCGCGCGCCGTGAGCCCGTCGACGAGCAGCACGACCGCCTCGATCGCGGCGGCCAGCGAGATGCCGACCCCGGGCGCGTAGACCGACATCAACGTCGCGATCTTGAGCCAGGGCAGGTCGACGTCGTGATGCGCGATGTAATAGATCGCCATCACCAGGATCCCGGGGAGGAAGCCGGCACGGAAGCCGCCCCGCACCGCGACGCCCATCCGCGGCGCCCACGTCCGGCGCGGGCGTGGGGCGCGCCGTGGGGTGATCTCCCAGGCCAACCCCTCGTCGACGCTGTCGTCCCGCACGTCCATGTGGTCATCTCGAGCATGACGTGGCCGCCCGCACCACGCTCACGGAATCTAGACGGTGTACTACTAGGGCAATGGCCAAACCCGCGAAGCCCGCCGCCGAACCCAAGGCGCCCAAGGCGCCCAAGCCGGCGAGCATCGCGACCCTCGCCAAGCGCGCCAAGGAGGGTGACGCCGAGGCGGTGCGCGAGCTGGTGGTCCGGACCGACGGTGACGAGCAGGACGTCGTGATCCAGGCGTGCAACGCGATCGCCGCGGTCGCCACGCGGCAGGCGCACGAGATCCTCATCAAGCTCGGGCTCGAGAGCCAGAACCCGGGCGTGCGCTTCCAGGCGCTGCGCGCGATCGACAAGGCGCTCAAGAAGCACGACTGGGTGCTCGAGCTCGTGATCGTGATGTGCATGGACCCGCGCGTCGACAACGACGACTACCCGATGTCGCTGCTGTCGAACCTCGTCGAGAAGACCAACGCGCTCGCCGAGGATCCGCGCGTGATCGGCGCCCTGCGTCGCGCGATCGACGCGAAGCATCCCTTCGCGCAGGACTCGGCCGTCCGCACGCTGCGCCGGATCAAGGACACCGATTCGCTGCCGCGGATCGTCGCGCTGCTCGATCGCGAGGCGCGCAGCAACAACCTGTGGATGTGGATCGGCGAGGCGATCCTCGATCTCGGTGGTGGCGCTGCGGAGCTCGCGAAGCTCGAGGCCGCGCGGCCGCGCGCGCGGGCGACCGAGATCGTGGCGCTCGACAAGTGCATCGAGACGCTCCGATCGCGTCGATGATAAGCTGAGTCGTGCGCGCCACCCTCCACGTCGCGTTCGTGCTCGGGCTCGCGGGCTGCTTCGATCCGCGCGCCGCGACCGGCGTCCCGTGCGCCGTCACGGGGGAATGTCCGAGCGGGCAGGTCTGCGAGGCGATGGTGTGTCAGGTGCCGCGCGTCGATGCGCTCGTGGTCGGTGACGCCCCTGGGGATGCCGCGATGGTCGACGCCGCCCGCGATGCCACGACGCCCGACGCGGTCGCGAGCGCGCCGCAGTTCGTCGGGCTCAAGAGCACCGACGGCATGACGATGTCGACCACCGTCGGGACGCCCTCCGGGGTCGCGGTGGGCGACCTGCTGATCGCGTTCGCGAGCCACGACGTGGAGACCCTCACGATCACGCCACCCGATGCCGGCTGGGCCAAGGTCATCGAGCTGGCGAACCCGGCCACGCGCTCGGCGGCGGTGATCTACGTGCGCTTCGTCGACGATCCGCAGGCGCAGTACACGTGGGGCTTCCCGGGCGTGACGAGCAACACCGTCTATCACCTCGCGTATCGAGGGGTGTCGCCGACCACGCCGATCGTCGACGCGGCGTCGAGCATGGTCTCCAACGCGAACCTGGTCGCCCCGTCGGTGTCCACCACGCTCGCGAACACCCAGCTCGTCGTCCTGTTCAGCCTCGACCAGAGCATGGGCACGATCGGGCCGATCGCGGGCATGCGCGAGCTGTTCGATCACTTCGTGGTCGGCGGCTTCGTCGTCGGTGGATCCGACGAGCCGCGCCCGCTGCCAGGCCCCACGGGCACGCGCACCGCGGTGCCCAGTGATCCGGGGCGCGCGTTGTGCTTCGCGCTTGCTCGTCGCACCGCCGTGAGCTTCGGTACCTAGCCCCGCGGCGTGTCGCCCAGGCGCGCGACGACGAACGCGTAGAGCCCGCGCGCATCGAACGTGTCGCGCATCGCCATGGGCCACCCGATCTGCGTGAGGTGATCGGCCTCGATCTCGGCGAGCGTCTCGCCCCAGTACTGCGAGGACACCGGCACGAGCCCGTCGTTGACGCCGGCGTGCTTGCGCAGGTATCGATGGGCCGCGACGAGCGACAGGTGGATCGGCGTGGCGGCCTGGTGGATGCCGCCGACGACGCACGCGTAGCGAACGCCGGGCGCGTCGACGACGTCGCGGTTGAAGTCGGCGAGCGCGTCGGTCGTGAGCCACTCGAGCGCGTCGAGCGGCAGCCCGAGCGACCGCAACATCTTGCGGGCCATCCGGATCGGCCCGCGCGCGACGAGGTCGGCGATCGGCGATCCGCGATGCGGTGTGCCGATCGTCACCAGGGAGCGCACGCGCGACGCGAGGCCGAGCTTCGCGAGGGCGTAGCGCGCGTCGAGGCCGCCGAGGCTGTGGGCGATCAGATCGATCCGGGCGTGCCCCAGCGCCTCGATCGCGGCCACCAGTTGCTGCGCGCGGGCGGGCACAGACGCGGCCTTCGCGAGCTTCACCGCGTGCGCGTCGCAGCCGAGCGAGCCGAGGTGCTTCGCGATGCCGTTGAAGTACGCGAAGCGCGCACCCGGCACCCCGACGTGATCGAAGCCGAACAAGCCATGCACGAGGATCACGGGGAGCGGGGCCCCGCGGGGTGGCGGCCCCGGCATCGTGACCACGCCGGTCATCGGCGCGGGTTCGTGCGGGACGGTCGGTGCGGCCACCGGTCGTCGCCGCACGAGCACGAGCGCGAGCACGAGCAGCGCGACCATCACCGCGATGACGACGAACACCATCGCTAGAGATCCTTCCACTCGAGCTGGTAGTAGCCGCCGCGCGTCGGATCGGCCGGATCGCCGTAGTACGTGACGATGCGCAGCGCGGTGTGGGTCTCGTCGTCGCGCGCGATGACGTAGAGCTCTGGCTTCGGCGTGATTGTCTGCCCGTCGAAGGCGTACCACTCTCCGAACGCGGTCCGGGGTTCGCCGCCGGAGAGCAGCTGGGGCATGCAAGCGGCGGTCGCGAAGTCGTCGGTCGTGTAGCCTGCGGTCGGCGCGACCGTCAGCGCGGCGAGGCTCGCGCCGGGGACCACGGCGAGCGCGCGGCGCCCGTGCCCCGAGTCGCCGCCGTTGACGCGCAAGCTCGTGCGCTTGAGCGCGATGTCCCAGCTCGTGGCGATCCGGGCGCCGCGATCGTCGAGCGGCAGCTTCGCGCCGGTCGTCAGGGTGAGGTAGATGTACGGGTTGTCGGCCGCGGCCGCGATCCCGCCGGCGGTGGCGTCGATCGTCGCGGTCGTCACCGCGCCGACGGTGACGACGTCGACCATGCCGCTCGAGACGATCCGGACCGGCCGAAAAGGCACCGGCAACGTCGTGAACGGATCGCACGAGCTGGTCACGTCGGGCGCGGGCGTGGCGTCGGCGGGCAGGGTCGGCGCGGGCTGGCACGCGCCCAGGACCACGGCGAGCGAGACCTTGATCACCGAGAGCATCATGCCTGATAGGGGGCGTCAGGGTGTCCCCCCGGTGCGGCAGGTGCGGCAACTGAAAGGTCGCACTGGTGAAAGTCGCGGGGACTTGGTACCCCGATGCCATGAAGCGGACGCACCTCTCGACCTACCTGTTCTCCTCCCTGTTCGTGCTCGGCTGTACCGGCAAGCAGGCGCCCGTCGTGACGACGCCCGCGCCGACGCCGGATCCCGTCGTCGGAGGTGGCGGCACGCCGACGCCGACGCCGACCCCGACGCCGACGCCGACGCCGACGGTGAAGCCCGAGATCGGATCCTGGGGCTTCGATAGCACCGGCATGAACACGACGGCCTCGCCCGGCCAGAGCTTCTGGGAGTACGCCAACGGCGGCTGGGTCAAGGCGACGAAGATCCCCGAGGACAAGTCGAACTACGGCATGTTCAGCGTGCTGTCCGATCGCAGCGACGAGCGGACGCGGCAGATCATCGACGGCGCCGACGCCAAGAACGGTGGCGACGAGCAGAAGATCGCGGACACCTACAAGACGTTCATGGACGAGGCGGCGGTCGAGGCGAAGGGCATCACGCCGATCAAGGCCAAGCTCGACGCGATCGCGAAGGTCACCGACACCAAGGCGCTGATGACGATGTTCGCCATGAGCGCGCGACGCTCCAGCGACAACCCGTTCAACACGATCGTCGGCCAGGACGAGCGCAACCCCGAGACGCACATCGCGAACCTCGGCCAGGGCGGCCTCGGGCTCCCCGATCGCGACATGTACGACGCCAAGGCCAAGCAGTTCGCGCCGATCCGCGACGGCTACAAGAAGTACATCTCGTCGATGTTCACGCTCGTCGGCATCAAGGACGCCGACAAGCGCGCCAACGCGGTCTACGCGCTCGAGGAGAAGCTCGCGAAGACGCACTGGACGCGGGTCGAGAACCGCGACCCGCAGAAGACCTACAACAAGCTCACGATCGCCGAGCTCGAGAAGCTCGCGCCGGGCCTCGACTGGAAGGGCTGGCTCAAGGCGACCGGCCTCGACGGGCAGCCCGCGATCAACGTCAACCAGCCATCCGCCGTCGCGGGTGCGGCGAAGCTCGTGAAGTCCGAGCCGATGGCCGTCTGGCGCGACTACCTGACGATCCGGCTGATCGACGACGTGGCGCCGCTGCTGACGAAGAAGTTCGTCGACACCCACTTCGAGTTCGCGGGCAAGGTGCTCTCGGGCACCCCCGTGCTCAAGGATCGCTGGAAGCGTGGCGTCGACATGGTGACCGGGAGCCTCGGCGAGGCCGTCGGCAAGCTCTACGTCGCCAAGCACTTCACCGCGACGACCAAGCAGCGCGCCGACGAGCTCGTCAAGAACTTGCTCGTATCGATGGGCCAGCGCCTCGACAACCTCGCGTGGATGACGCCCGAGACCAAGGCCAAGGCCAAGGAGAAGCTCGCGACCTACAACCCGAAGATCGGCTTCCCGAAGAAGTGGCGTGACTACACCGCGCTGACCATCGTCGCCGGTGATGTCGTCGGTAACGCCGAGCGCACCGCCGAGTTCGGCTACAACCACGCGCTCGCCAAGCTCGGCAAGCCGGTCGATCGCGACGAGTGGGGCATGACGCCGATGACGGTCAACGCCTACTACAACCCGGTCCTCAACGAGATCGTGTTCCCGGCCGCGATCCTCCAGCCGCCGTTCTTCGACGCGAACGCCGACGACGCCGTCAACTACGGCGGCATCGGCGCCGTGATCGGCCACGAGATCAGCCACGGCTTCGACGATCAGGGCGCGCAGTACGACTCGACCGGCGCGCTCAAGAACTGGTGGGGCAAGGCCGACACCGAGAAGTTCAAGGTCGCGACCGCGATGCTCGTCGCGCAGTACAGCGCCTACTGCCCGTTCCCGGCGGCCGGTGACAAGCCGGCGCAGTGCGTGAAGGGCGAGCTCACGCTCGGCGAGAACATCGCCGATCTCGCGGGCCTCACCGTCGCGTACAACGCCTACCATCTGTCGCTCCACGGCAAGCCGGCCCCGGTCGTGGACGGCCTCACTGGTGATCAGCGGTTCTTCCTCGGCTGGGCGCAGGTCTGGCGCCGGAGCTACCGCGACGCCGAGCTGCAGAACCGCCTCGTCACCGATGCTCACAGCCCGTCGGAGTTCCGGACCTCCGTCGTGCGCAACCTCGACGCCTGGTACACGGCGTTCAAGGTCGAGAAGACCGACAAGCTGTTCCTCGCCCCCGAGCAGCGCGTCAAGATCTGGTAGTTCGCCTCACGTCACCGGGTACGGGCCGAACACCTCGACGTCGACGCCCGACGCGTAGTGCACGGTGTCGGGCGCGCGCGCGGGATCCGGGAGCCCGGCCGCGGCGACGAGCTGATCGTCGACGGCGAGCAGCTCGGCCCGCTGCGCGGGGTAGGGCACGTGGAAGACCTGGCCCTCGTAGACGCGCCCCTTCTGGACGGTGAACAGCAGGTAGCGCTCGAGCAGGAAGTCCTCGAGCGTGTCCGGTGCGGTCGTCGGCAGCAGGTCGCCGAGCCGGTAGCGCACCTGGTGGTGGGGCGCCGCGCGATCGCGTCGCGTCGACGCGTAGGTGACGACGTCGCCGTCGGTCGTCGTGCTCATCCGCGCGCGGAAGTAGGGGAGCCCCCAGCCCCAGCGCGCGCCCTTGACGGCGAGCAGCGACGCCGCCTCGAGCGAGAAGAAGTACACGCCGGGGCGGCCGCGGTAACGCACGTACGTCCGCACGTTGAGCTCGAGGAAGTTCAGCGCGAACACGCGCGGCAGGAACGCCGGTCGGACGTCGGCCATGCGGAACGGCACGACGCCGACGTACGCGAGGCCGTCGCGGGGGTCGAGGTCGAGCTCGGCTGGGACGAGCGGGCGCACCAGCTCGGGCGGGAACGTCCAGTGCAGGAACAGCAGCTCGCGCCACGCCTGGGTTCCGCTCGGCTTCAGATCGGGGCGTGGTAGCTGCATGTCAGGTCCTCTCGCGGCGCTCGACGATCGCGCGCGAGATCGTGTAGGGTCCGGCCGTGGGTCGCGCCTTCGAGAAACGCAAGCACACCATCTTCGCGCGCATGGATCGCGTAGGGAAGCAGTTTGCCAAGATCGGTAAAGACATCACGATCGCCGTGAAAGCCGGCGGCACGAGTCCGGATGGTAATCCGTCGCTCCGGCGCGTGTTGCAGAACGCGCGCGCGCTCAACATGCCCAAGGACCGCATCGACGCCGCGATCAAGAAGGCGAGCGGGCAGGGCTCGGCGAACTACGACATCGTGCTGTACGAGGGCTACGCGTCGCACGGCGTCGCGCTG
>JAPLLF010000744.1 GCA_026387715.1 Pseudomonadota bacterium | reverse complement strand
ACCGCGATCTCGCGACCTGGCGGCGGCGTCTCGCGCACGATCACCGCGACCGTCGTCGGATCGCGCTGCACGATCGACGCGAACGCTTGCCGTACCAGCGCGTCGCTCGCGGCGCGGACGACGACGCACGCCGGCTCGGGCGGCACGTCGGGACCGTACTGCTTGATCTCGACGGGATATCCGGCGCGGCGCGCGAGCTTCACCGCCGCCGACGGCGTCTGCGCGACCGCCTGCCGCGTGATCTCGACGCGGTAGGCCGACAGCATCACCTTGGTCTCGTGGTCGCCGATCCGGCCGTGGTGATGGTGTTGCCGCGCGAGCTCGCGATCGAGCTTCTCGCGATCGATCCCGAGCTCCGCGGAGGCCTCGCGCGGCGCCGGCCCGAGCCCGAACGTCGTGCGCTCCGCCGCGCGGCCGAGCATGGCGGTGGCGCCGAGCGCACCGCGCACGCTGAACAGGGCGCTGGTCTCACCGGCGAGCTCGCCACGAGCGACGACCGGGATCGCGAGGATCGGCAACGTCACCGTCGGCGCGCCGAGCGAGGCGTCGTACAGCGCGACGTCGGTCGGCTCGTTGCCGTCGCCGATCATCGGCGGTCGCGATCCCGCGCCGACCAGCTCGCTCGCGAGCGCCACGGCCTGGCTCTCGAGCCACGAGCCCGGCGGCGCGATCACCGCCGAGCGCGAGCCTGCCGGCAATCCGAAGCGGACGAGGCACACGATCGCCTCGAGCCACGCGTCGACGTCGTGCCCGATCGCCGCGCCGTGGGCGCGCAGGTACGCGATCGCGGCGTGACGTTCGATCGCGGGCCGACCCGCGCCGCGTGGTTCGGGCACGAGCAGGCAGACCGGGCGCCCGGCGAGGGCCGCGCTCCGGCACGTCGCCGCGAGCTCGACGGTGCGCGCCAGCGACGGGATCGCCTCGAGCGCCCAGCCGACGACGTCGGTCGTCACGTCGACGCTGTCCTGATCGATCGTGCGGGCGCTGATCCCGCGCACCGCGAGCGCGGCGATCGTGGTGTCTCCGAGCGCGGCGGGCGCGATCACCTGCACGCGCAGCGGACTGCGCAGGTTGGCCGGACGGACGCCCGCGGCGGTCATGCGTCGTCCCGCGGGCGCCGGTACAGCGCGAGCAAGTCCGCGACGCGCTCGGTGCTGCGCCGGGTCGCGACGGGGTTGCGGGCCGGCAACGCGCGATGCGCGAGCACGTTGGGATCGAGGCCGAGGTCGACGAGGTCCAGGCGCTTCATCGACGCCGAGGGCATCGGCGTGGGGTAGTCCTCGATCGCGGGGCCGGCGATCCGGAGCCCGAACACTGCGCCCCCACGGATCCGGATCGCGTGGGCCTTGCCGCCGGCGATCCGGCTGGCGTCGACGACCGTTCCGTCGTGGGCGAGCGCGACGACGGACGTCAGCTGGGTGAGCTCGAGGAGCTCGGCGATCGCGGCGACCTCGGCGATCCGATCGGCGCGGCTGGCCTCGTCGACGACGACCGTGGTCGCGTGGTGCAGCCGCGCGACCGCCGCGACGATCTGGGCCCAGCCGAGGTAGTCGAGCTGGAGCTCGGTGTCCACGCCGGCGAAGTCGAGCCCGGCGCGCCTCGCCCGATCGGAGGCGAGATCGAGCCACGTCGGGTCGCCCGCAGCGATCGCGATCACCCCGCCGCGGTGGCCGCGCGGGAACGTCGCGGCCACCGCGAGGGTGCCATCGAGCCAGCGGATCGTGCGCACCGGCGGCGCGCTGCCGAGCCAGACGATCACGGTCATGGCTGCTGCTCCAGCGCGCGCACGAGCTCGTCGAGCCCGTTGCTGATGGGTGGCGGCAGCAAGCCCTCGAGCCCTTTGCCCGACACGTCGACGCCGACCCGGACGAGCGTCGTCACCCCGGCGAGATCGATCGCGAGGCCACCGATCACGACCGCGAGCTCGGGCGCGAGCGCCGTGCCTCGCTCGACGACGGCGTCGGGTCGAATCGCGCCCACCTTCGCCGCGAGGGGCCCGCCGACGAGCTGCGCACCGAGGGCGTCGGCGAGACGCCTCGCGGTGGCGACGATCGCGGGGTCGAGCGCGTCGTCTCCGAGCGCGACGATCGCTGTGCTCGCGGCCCCGACGTCGGCGGGCTGCACCGCGGCGAGCTCGATCCGTGGATCCGTCCCAGGGAGCGCGAGGACCATCACCTCGACCTGCAGGCTCGTGACGTGCGCATGCGGCTTGCCGCCGACGACCGAGGCCACCGCCGCGCCGCTATCACCGGCGCGCACGCGCGTACCCTCGCGATCCCGCAGCTCGACCTCGGCGTTGATCCCGCCGCGGGACTGGCAGCTCGCGCGATCGAGGAGTCGCGCGCCGATCCGGGCGCCGGAGCGCGCGGCGAGCTCGCTCGTCGATGGGGCATCGGCGCCGAACAGCACGAGGCGCGGACGCAGGTGATCGAGCACCCCCGACCAGGCGATGCCGAGCGTCGACCACAACGGCATGACCGGCGCGTCGCTGATCGCGACGACCACCCGGTCCGCGCCGGCCTTCGCGAGCTCCTGCTTGAGCGCGTTCACGCCGGCGAGCGGCGTCGACATCGCGACGCGTCCGGTGGTGTCGACGTCACCGGCGAGGTTGCCGTCATGAAGGATGACCGCGGCATAGACGGTCGCGCCCCAGGCGCTGCCAATCTCCCGGCCGATGGCGAGGGCTTGCATCGAGCTCGGATGGACGCGAAATCGATCCTGCCGATCATCCCCGCTTCGCTGCAGATCGGGGGCCCGCGCGAGATCGACGTAGATCACCACGGCTGCCATCGATCCGCCGACGCTAACGCCCTCCCGCGGTCAGGTCAAGAATCGCGTCATTCCCGTAGCTTGCACGCGCGAACCAGGCCGTCTTCGCAGGGGGTCAGCTCCCAGTTGTGGCGGGTGCACACGAGCAGCTCGCCGTCGACGAACCCGTCGGAGATCCGGCCGCCGTCGTGCGGGCAGACGTCCTCGACGACGACCAGCCGGCCGCTGACCAGCCGCGCCACCGCGACGTCGAACGTCCCGCGAACCCGGTCGCGATCGACCGCCGCGACCATCTCGCCGCGGCGGACGGTCCGCTTGGCGCGGGCGACGGTCGGCTTCACCCGATCAGGCTAGAGCGACCCTCTGACAGCGATGATCCGGTCCTGGCGGAGCAGGTGATCCGCGAGCAATAACGCCATCATCGCCTCCACGATCGGGACCGCCCGCGGCAGCACGCACGGATCGTGGCGCCCTCGTCCGGCGAGGATCGTGGGCTGGCCGTCGCGATCGACCGTCTCCTGGGGCTTGATGATCGTCGCCGTCGGCTTGAACGCGATCCGCGCGGTGATCGACTCGCCGTTCGAGATGCCCCCCTGGATGCCGCCGCTGCGATTGGTGCGCGTGCCGATCCGTCCGTCCTCGCGGCGGTAGAACAGATCGTTGTGCTCGCTGCCGGTCATGAGCGTCCCCGCGAACCCCGACCCGATTTCCACGCCCTTGACCGCGGGGATCGACATCATCGCCTTGGCGACGTCGGCGTCGAGCTTGTCGAACACCGGCTCACCGAGCCCGGCGGGGACTCCACGCGCGACGACGCGGATCGTCCCACCGACCGAGTCGCCGGCCTTCCGCGCCGCCTCGACCCGGGCGATCATCGCATCGGCGATGGCGAGGTCGGGACACCGCAGATCGTTTCGATCGACGTCGTCGCGCGTGACGATCTCGCCGTCGACGTCGGCGACGAGCCCCGACACCTCGTCGACCCACGCGACGATCGCGATCCCACGCGTCGCCAGCAGGGCCTGCGCGACACACCCGCCAGCGACGCGTCCGGCGGTCTCGCGCGCGCTCGCACGGCCCCCTCCGGCGATGGCGCGGATCCCGTATTTCGCGTCGTAGGTAAAGTCTGCGTGACTCGGGCGATACGCGCGCGCGACGTCCGCGTAATCCTTGCCCCGTGCATCGGCATTCCGGATCAGCATGGCGATCGGCGTTCCCAGGGTGAAGCCGTCGATCACCCCGGACAAGATCTCGACCTGGTCGGCCTCGTCCCGCTGGGTGACGAGCCGACTCTGGCCCGGCCGGCGTCGATCGAGCTCCCGCTGGATGACCTCGAGGTCCAGCGCGAGGCGGGGTGGGCAGCCATCGACCACGACCCCGAGGCCGCCGCCATGGGATTCCCCGAAGGTCGTGATCCGAAACGCCGTTCCGAAGGTGGAACTCACGGCAGCAGTGTATAGTCTGTCGAACTTCGGATCGTGATGATGGACCCTGATCGCCGTCCGACCGCGCAAGAGATCGAAGAGCTCATCGATCTGGTGCGCCGTGATCCGTCCTCGCCGGCCTTCATCGACCTCGGTGAGGCTTACCTGAACCTGGGTCGTCCGCGCGACGCCGTCCAGGTGGCGATGATGGGCCTCGAAGCCGCGCCCGACAGCCTCGAGGGCCGCGTGCTCCTCGCGCGCGGTCACGCGCAGCTTCACAACTGGAAAGAGGCGCAGGGCGAGCTGCTCCGTGTCGTCAAGGTCGATCGCTCCAACCGGATGGGCTTCGCGCTCCTCGGTGAGGTGCTGCTCCGCCGGACCGACTTCGAGCGCGCCGTGCCGGTGCTCCAGCACGCGCAGAACCTCGATCCGACCAGCCCGTCGATCCTCGCCATGCTCAAGCGCGCACGCGCGGGGCAGGGGCTCGATCCGCCGCCGCCGGTGCCCACCCCGGTGCCGCCGCGAGGCGAGACGTCGATGGGGATCCCCCAGGCCCCTCCGCGGTCACGCGGGCAGGCGAGCGTGCCGCCGCCGCCGCAACCGCAGCAACCGCCGCAATCATCCATGCATGTGCCGACGGCGCCTCCACAGATGGCGACGCTGGCGATCAACGTGAACGCGCCGCAGGCGCCGCAGAGCATGCCCCCTGGTGGCATGCGTATCCCGTTCGACGAGCCCGCGCCTCCGCCGGCCCGCGATCGTGGTCCTCGATCGACCGCACCTCCGCCGCTCTCGATCGAGGGCGTCCGGCCACGCGTGATCTCCGGCGCGAAGCCGCAGAACGCCGCCGCGGCATCGCTCCGTCAGTCCGCCGCGGTCGGCGAGAGCTACCTCAACGATCTGCTGACCGGCGGGCTCCTCGACGTGGCGGGCGTGCGAGTGCCCGAGACCGACTACGATCTGCGTCCGGATCGTCGGTGGGGGCGCTCGACGCGTCGGGCGTTCGTGTTCCTGTTCGTCATCCTGGTGCTCAGCATCGGTGGTGGTGGCAGCTGGTACTGGTGGAGCCAGAAGAAGCAGGCCGAGCAGATCGCCCGGCTCCAGAAGGAGATCGGGAGCTCGCTCGTCCTGGCGGACTACGACGGCTTTCGCGCCGCCGCGGCCAAGCTCAAGTCGGCGCTCGAGCTCGACAAGAGCAATCCCTACTCGTACGCGCTCGTCGTCGAGAGCACGGGCCTCGAGGCGTTGCTGTACGGATCCCCGCCGGATGCGGCCGACGCCGCGCTCGCGCAGATCGGGACGGCCCCGCCGACCGGCGATCAGCAGGGGGCGCGCGAGGTGATCGTCGGGCGCGCGGCGCTCGAGCTGTCCCGCCTGCACACGCGCGAGAAGCCGGTCGCGCAGAGCAAGCTCGCCGAGATCACGAAGTCGCTCGACGGCTACCTCGCCAAGCACGAGGACGATCGCTGGGTGCGCTGGCTCAAGGGCCGCGCGCAGATCGCCGCCGGCGATCGCAAGGACGGCCGGGCCACGATCGCGCGTGCCGCGGATGGCGACGACGGGCTCGTGATCGCGATCA
>JAPLLF010000136.1 GCA_026387715.1 Pseudomonadota bacterium | reverse complement strand
CGCCCTCTGCGTCCGGTGAGCGTCCAGTGAGCGTCCGATGATCGGGACCCTCACCCACGCCTCCTCGCCGGGCGGCGGGCGTACCGTGCCCGCCGTGGAACCCTCGGACCGCCTCGCGCGGAGATCTACGTGACCGGCGCGCTGTGGCTGTTCGCGGGGCTCGGCGTGGGGCTCCTCGGCATGGCGCTGCAGCACGCGCTCGCCGCCCGCCGCCTCCGCGCCCTGACCGGCGCGGTCCGCGCGCTCGCCGCCGGCGCCGAGCCGCCCGCGCCACGCGACGCCGAGCTCGCCGACGTCTTCCAGGTCGCGCGCGCGCTCGCCGACGCCCGCGACGCCGAGGCGACCGCCGGCGCCGAGCGAGAGGCGCTGCTGCGCGCGGCGCTCGAGGGCGCGCCGTCGGCGATCGTGGTGTTCTCCGATCTCGGTCGCATCTCGCTCGCGAACGCGGCCGCGCGCGAGCTGTTCTTCGAAGGTCGCGACCCGCAAGGGGAGGACTTCGTCGCGATGCTCGGCCGGGCCCCCGATGCCCTGCGGCGCGCGCTCTCGGGCGACGGCGACGAGCTGTTCTCGGTCGACGACGCCACCGGCGAGCGTCAGACCTACAACCTCGCCAAGCGACGGTTCGTGGTGGCCGGCGAGGCGATGGTGCTCGTGCTCGTCAAGAACCTCTCGCGCGAGCTCCATCGCCAGGAGGCCGATGCGTGGAAGCGAATGATCCGCGTGTTCTGTCACGAGCTGAACAACTCGCTCGCGCCGGTCTCGAGCCTCGTCCACTCGGCGCGCCTGATCGTCGACGGCGCGCCGGTGGCGCCGAAGCTCGAGCGGATCTTCGCGACGATCGCCGAGCGCACCGAGCACCTCCGCGTGTTCCTCGACGGCTACGCGCAGTTCGCGCGGCTGCCGCTGCCGCGCCAGGTCGAGGTCGCGTGGCGCCCGTTCGTCGATCGGCTGCTCGCGCTGTGGCCCGACGTCCACGTCGACGGCGTGTTGCCCGACGAGCCCGCGTGGTTCGACCCCGCCCAGCTCGAGCAGGTCGCGATCAACCTGCTCAAGAACGCGGCCGAAGGCGGCAGCCCACCCGACCAGGTGACGGTGACGGTCGCGGCGCTCGGGTCGCGCGGCGTGCGGTTGACGATCGCCGATCGCGGCCCCGGGATGACCGCCCTGGTGATGGAGCGCGCGCTCGTGCCGTTCTACTCGACGAAGGAGCGCGGCTCGGGGCTCGGCCTCACCCTGTGCCGCGAGATCGTCGAGGCCCATGGCGGGGCGCTGCGGCTCGAGAACCGCGACGGCGCCTCCCCCACCGCGCCGCGCCGCCCGACGACACCGCCGGCAGGCTGACGCTCACCCGCAGCTGACCGGACACCTGTCCGGGTGTCCGCGGACAGTCCGCCGGACAACCCCCGCCGCGTGGCCTGTGTGCGAGGGGCGACGCGGCACGACCGCTGCACGAGCCGTCGGAGAACCTCCACCACGAAAGGCTCTTCGATATGGATCTCCAGGCTCGACTCACGGACTTTGCAATGAACGGCGCGGAATGGGTGATGTGGCTGCTCGTCGCACTCTCGATCATCGGCTTCGCGATCGCCACCGAACGCGCGATCGCGCTGGCCCGCAGCCGCGATCAGGTCGGCGCGCTCGGCGTGGACATGATGCGGCTCCTGCGGCGTGGTGATCTCGAGGCCGCGAAGGCTCGGCTCGCGCGCTCACCATCGTTCGAGGCGCGCGTCGTCGGCGCGGGCCTCGCGCAGGCCGCGGCGGGGCCCCAGGCCGTCGAGGAGTCGATGATCGGCGCCGCCCAGCTCGCGAAGTTGCAGATGGAGAAGCGGCTCACCTTCCTCGGCACGCTCGGCGCCAACGCGCCGTTCGTCGGCCTGCTCGGCACGGTGATCGGCATCGTCCGCGCGTTCCACATGCTCGACCAGAGCGCGGGCAAGGTGAACGCCGGGCTGATGGCCGAGGTCGGCGGCGCGCTGGTCGCCACCGCGATCGGCATCCTCGTGGCGTTGCCTGCCGTCGCCTTCTTCAACGCCTTCCAGCGCGTGATCAAGGCGCGCCTCGCGCGCGCCGATGCGCTCGGTCGCGAGCTGCTCGCGCAGCTCCACGGCACCACTGCCACCTCGTAACCGGATCTAAAGGAACCTGCCATGGCCGCCCGCGCCCTCGACGACGACGACCTCATCACCGGCATCAACGTGACCCCGCTGGTCGACATCACCCTCGTGCTCCTCGTGGTCATGATGATCACGGCGAGCTACGTCGCCTCCAAGACGATCCCCATGGAGCTCCCCAAGGGCGCGACCGGCGAGGCGACCCCCGTCGTGCTCGCGGTCTCGATCGCCTCGGGCGGCGAGCTCTATCTCGACGCCGTGCCCACCGACGAGGCCGGCCTGCGCCGCGGCATCATCGCGGCCCGCGCCACCAACCACGAGCCCCAGGCGATCATCGCGGCCGACGGGCGCACACCCCACGCGCGCGTGGTCCACGTGATCGACGTGCTGCGCCAGGAGCAGGTCACCAAGTTCGCGATCAACGTCGAGCCTGAAGGCGAGCGCCGCTGACATGTGGCGCGAACCCCGCTCGCCGACGTTCCTCGTCGTGATCGCCGCCAGCATCCTCGCCCACGTGGCGGTGCTCGCGCTGCTGCCGCCCGCGGCGGCCGCGGCGCCCGAGCCGCCGCCGCCGGCGTTCGTCACGATCGAGGCAGCGCCACCGCCGGCGCCGTCACCACCACCGCCACCACCGACCACGCCGCCGATCGTCGCGGCGCGCCAACCGGTGGCCCGCAGCCCGCGCCCCACGCTGCACCGGACGGCGCCCCCGCGCCCGACGGTGGCGACCGCCACCCCAACGCCGCCACCCGCCGCCGAGCCGGCCGACTTCTCGGGCGTCACGTTGACCAACGACGGCGCCGGCTGGTCGACGCCGATCGGCGATGGCAGCCCGATGACCGCGCCGATCGGCGCGCCGAGCCCGACGCGCGCGCCCGTGCGCGCCGCCGGTGGCCACGTCGCCGTGGCCTCACCCCCCGGCGATCGCGTCGTCGCGGTCGGCGATCTGTCGCGACCTCCGCGCGCTCCGGATCTCGACGCTCAGCTCGCCGCGAACTATCCACGCGCGGCGCGGCTCGCGGGTACCCCGGGCAGCGCGGTCCTCCGGGTCCGCATCCTCGTCGACGGTCGCGTCGGCGCGACCCGGGTGGTCGCGGAGAGCGCGCCCGGCTTCGGCGTGGCGTGCCAGCGCACGCTCGCCGGGTCGCGCTGGCAGCCACCGCTCGATGCCCGCAAGACGGCGGTGGCGACCGACCTCTCCTACACGTGCACGTTCGCGGTCGCGCGATGAAACCGCGTATGGTGCGGCCGTGATGAAGGTGCTCATCGTCGACGATCAGCGCGCGATCTGCACCGCGCTCGAGGTGCTGTTCGATCTCCACGGGATCGAGACGCTGGTCGCGCATGGCCCGGCCGAGGTCCTCGACCTGATCGCCAGCGAGGACGTCGGCGTGGTCGTGCAGGACATGAACTTCACGGCGAACCGGACGACGGGCGAAGAGGGCGTCGCGCTGTTTCGCGCGATGCGCGCGCTCGACGGCGATCTGCCGGTCCTGCTGATGACCGCGTGGACCTCGATCGAGATGGTGGTCGCCCTCATCAAGGAGGGCGCGGTCGACTACGTCGCCAAGCCCTGGGACGACCACAAGCTCGTCACGACGGTCAAGCACCTCCTCCAGCTGCGCGCGCTCGCCCACGAGAACACGCGCCTGCGCGCCCGCAGCCGGCGCGCGCGCCAGAGCCTCGCCGGGCGGCACGACCTCTGCGGCCTCGTGTACGCGAGCGAGGCGATGCACGCGGTGGTCACGCTCGCCGTCAGCGTCGCGCCGTCCGACGCGCCGATCTTGATCACCGGGCCCAACGGCGCCGGCAAGGAGAAGCTCGCGGAGATCGTGCAGGCGAACTCGCGCCGCCGCGACCGTCCGTTCGTGAAGGTCAACGCGGGCGGGCTGCCCGACGAGCTCCTCGAGGCGGAGCTGTTCGGCGCCGAGGCCGGCGCGTTCACCGGCGCCACCAAGCCCCGCCTCGGCCGGTTCGAGGCCGCGCATGGAGGAACGCTGTTCCTCGACGAGATCGGCAACCTGTCGATGGTCGGCCAGCAGAAGCTCCTGCGCGTGCTCCAGACCGGCGAGTTCGAGCGGCTCGGCTCGAGCACGACCCGCAAGGTCGACGTCCGGATCGTGAGCGCCACGAACGTCGATCTGTCGCGCGCGATCGCCACGGGCGCGTTTCGCGAGGATCTCTACTTTCGGCTCAACGTGATCGAGCTGCGCGTCCCGCCGCTGGCCGACCGGCCCGACGAGATCATCGCGCTCGCCGAGCGCTTCGTGGCCGGGTACGCGACCGACGGCGCGACGCCGGCGATCCTGACACCGGCCGCGCACGCGGCCCTGCTGGCGCACGAGTGGCCCGGCAACGTGCGCGAGCTCCAGAACCGGATCCAGCGCGCCACGCTGGTCTGCACCGGCGGGACGATCCAGCCTGCCGACCTCGGGCTCGACGCGATGCCGCGACCGGCCGATGTGCCCACCCCGGTGGAGAGCACCGACGAGCCCGGCCCCGAGCAGGCCGCGATCGAGGAGGCGCTCGTCCGCGCGAGCGGCGTGGTGTCCAAGGCCGCGGCGGATCTCGGGATGAGCCGCCAGGCGCTATACCGGCGGATGAAGCGGCTCGACATCGTGCTCGAGCGTCGCCCGCGGTCGTAGGTCACGCGGCGCGGTCGGTCACGGCATCCGGCTGCCCAGATCGATCGCCATCGTGGCGGGCCGCGAGCCACTCGCGACGTCCGCGCTCGGCTGGGCCTGGGACGCGTGGTGGGCTTGCCACCAGCGCCGCGCCGCCGGCACGTCGTGACGTCCGGCGTCGACGCAGGCGAGCAACGACGCTCGCAGCTCCGCGGCCGACGCAGGCCGGGCGTCGCGATCCTTCGCGAGGCAGGCGAGCACGAGGGCCTCGAGGTCCGCGGGCAGCGCCGTGCCGAGGCGCTGCGACGGCGGCATCGGCGTCTCGAGCATGTGCTTGCTGCAGATCTCGATGACGGAGGCCGCCTGGAACACGTGCTGCCCCGGGACGATGTTGGCGGGCTTGATGTCGCGATGGATCAGCCCGAGCGAGTGGGCCTCGGCGAGCGCGCCGCAGATCTGCGCGAGGAGGTGGATGGCGCGCGCGGGCTCGACGGGGCCGTAGCGCTCGACGAGGCGCTGGAGGTCGAGGCCATCGAGGTACTCCATGACGTAGTAGAAGACACCCTCGGCCGTCCGCCCGTAGTCGAAGATCGAGATCGTGTTCGGGTGCGCGAGCCGGCTCGTGAGCTGCACCTCGCGCTCGAAGCGCTCCAGGTCGCGCTCGCTCGCGCGGTCCTTGAGCAACAGCTTGATCGCGGCGGGTCGCCGGAGCAGCGCGTGGGTGGCGCGGTAGACGACGCCCATCGCGCCTTCGCCGATCTTCCGCTCGAGCACGTACTGGCCGAACCGACGGGCCTCGCGGACCTCCGCCCGGAGCCCGTAGATGACCCACGAGATGACGGTGCACGTGATGATCGTGATGCCCCACATCACGATGCTGTTGGCCGGCAACCAGGCCACGCTGGTCGCGGACGGCGCACGCCACGCCAGCCCCCGATCGGCGACCGGGACCACGATGGCCGCCACCAGGATCAGCGGCGCGCCGATCAGGGCGGTCACGAAGATCGTCCGCCGTGGCCGCGACGGGATCAGCGCCGCGCGGATGGCGACGAACATCGCGGTCGCGGCCACCTCCATCATCGACACGTAGCCATCCGCCATCAGCGCGCCCTCGGGGCTCGCGACCGTATGATCGTGCGCGAACGCACCGAGCAGGAAGCGGCCCTGCAGGGCCCCGAGGAAGGCGAGGATCGGCAGCCCGACCCCATCGATGACCCGCGAGAAGCGAATCGACCGCGTCCCGCGCCGGCACAGCCACCAGAACGTGCCGGCCAGGCCGGTCTGCCCCAGCGTGATCGCCGTGTCCATCCCCGGGTCGACGATCGCGCCGACGGCCCCGAGGACCGTGCCGAACAGCATCAGGAAGAACACCACCTTCCAGAACAACGCCACCCGGGTCTGCAGGAAGGCGCGTCCCTCCTCACTGTCTTCGGTGACCGGCGAGGGTCGGCGCGCCATGGGGGACGATCACTAGCACCCCTCACCGCCGAAAAGCACCGAGCCCCAGACCGCGATGCGGTTGGGGCTCGGATCGAACAGATTGTGGTTGCCTCGTCGTTCTCGTCGTCTCGTTGTGTCGTCATCGACGGGCACCTCGCAGAGGTTCGAGGCTCGCCAGACGTGCTGACCGAAGCGGGCTAGGCCGACAAAGTCGGGGCACCGATTGCGGTCCTCACACGTGTGAGGAGTGGAACCTATCGAGTCGAGTCGTCAGTTACGGATCGTCTCTGGCGTGCAACGCAGCCTCCTTCGGTAGCCCGGCTGACTCCATGAGTCCCGTAGCTTTGCGTAGCCCCGCTCGCGCGAGGGTTGCCGTTTCGTGGCGCGGGCGCTTTCCCGCAGGTTTGCCGTGACGCCGTGCTGAATGGTCTGCCGGACCAGGCGTTGCCCGGGTTATGCCGGGGTCGCGGGTCGCAGGTCAAACCGTCCAACATCGACGCACAACGCTTGAGTCGCTCGTTCGGACTGGTTAAGGGCCAGCCCTGACACAGGTCGTGTGCTTCACGCGCTTCTCCTTCTTCGGTGGCCCGGCTGACTCAGGGAGTCCCGTGGCTTTGCGTAGCCCGCTCGCGCGGGGGTTGCCGTTTCCTCGAATGAGTTGGTCTGTTGAGATAAGAGTAAGCGCGTGAGTGCAGTCTGTCACCAATATTCTTCGCGGCGACACACGATCGTCGACGGGATGTGGGTGCCGCAGCGTGTCGTCGCGTAGCCTCTCCACCGCATGACGTTCGCGCAGGACTGGCAACGACGGTGGCCTCGATGCCGCCCGATCGGGCACGAGCTGCGCGCGTGTGCCCGCGCGACGTGGGTCCGCTTTCACAGCCTGCCGGTGTCGCGGCGCTACCCCGAGGACGAGGCCGACGTCGTCGAGTTGCTCCACCGCCACGACACGATCCTCGACGACCTCGTCGCGGCGTCGGCGGACGAGCGCGTCGTCGTGATCACGTGCGCGTGGTCCGACGGGCCGACGCCGGTCCCGCGCGATGCCGCGACCCAGGCGCTACGCCCGGACGCGGCTTGGGTGATGAGCGTCGAAGAGTCGGTCGGGAGCTGGACGCATCTCCACGCCGAGACGCTCGCCTGGCGACGTGGCGAGCTCGCGGGGTTGCTGCGCGCGGTCGCGTGCGACGCGGCGGGTGGCGTCATCGTCGCCGATGCCGACCTGACGTGGCTGTATCACCCGTACGACGGCGGCGGCGACGTGATCGCGGCCTCGGCCCTGCAACGCGATCGCTTGCGCACGACGTATCGCGACTGGTTGTCGGCGCACCCCGAGGGGTTGTGATGGGTCGCGACGACGCCTACTGATAGCAGAACGCGTCGCCCCGAGCGGGGAACCGATACATGATCGAGAAGCACATCTCGGTCTCCGAGCTCTCGCCGAACGTCACCATCGACGCGGTCGTGTTGTTCCACGTGCACTCGGTCGTGATCGTGTCGCCGGGCTCGAGCACGACCGGCTCGATCGCCAGGAACGGCTGGTGCTCGAACGCGTAGGGCGCGTCGTGGATGACGTGCGCGACGCCGCCGACGGTCAGCGTGGTCTTGAAGTGGGTGCCGAGCTGGTGCATGTGCGGGAACAGCGCGAACACGGTCTGCCTCGCCTTGACGATGCACGTGCCCGTCACCGTCGTGGTCGTGTTCGGCGGCAGCGCGATCGTCTTGCTGCCGGCGAGCACGAGGTCGACCTCGTCGGTGAAGTCCTCCGGCGCGACGCGGTAGATCTCGGCGCCAGACGTCCCCTGGAGCGCCACGTCGCCGGTGTTGAACGTGTGGAGCTGGAGTCCGACCAGCGTGCCGGCGGCGAGCTTGAGCCCCGCGCCGGGCGGAAACTGCACGGCCTCGGTGCCGACGCCCGAGGCATAGATGATGTTGCCGGCGTCGATGGCGGCCGTCTCGCCGCGCGCCACCAGGGTGTGGTGCGTGCCGGGCGGCGCGATCGGACGGATGCCGCCGACGTAGACATCCTCGTCGAGGTTGACCAGGTTGATGTCGCTGGTGTGCTCGGTGCCTGGCTCGAGCGTCCACGACTTGGTGATCAGCGGCGACCACGTGTTGTAGGCCGGCGCGGGATCGCTCGGTGACGTGCCACACCCCACCACAAACCCCAACCCGATCAACATTCGGTAGCGCATGGCCCTACATGCGCTGCATCCAGTTCACCAGTCAATCGTTACGAGCGAGTCCGTGCCGATCCACGACGACGTGGATCACGGATCGAGCTCGGGATAGTGCCGGAAGATGCCGTGCTCGCTGAACGGGAGGCGCCGCGCCGACGTCAGGTAGGCCGCGAGCCGGGGGCGCGCCGCGACGAGGTCGTGCAGCGCGAGCAGCCGTGGCACCTGGTCGCGAAGCCCGCCGAACGTGCGCGGAAACGCGTACGTCAGCCCCTCGACGATCTGGAACGCCGCGAGATCGACGTACGTCACGGCGGCCCCGACGAGCACGGCGGCGCCGTTGCGCTCGCCGTTCCGCTCGAGATTCCGCTCGAGGTAGCCGAGGAACTTCGGCAGCCGCGCCTCGCGGAACGACGCGGCGCGCAGCAGCGCCGGCGCCTTCTGATCGGCGTAGTACTTGTTCATCGCGACCGGGTGATGCGTGTCGTGGACCTCGACGATCAGGTCCGCGATCGTCAGCATGATCGACCGCGCGGTGAGCCGCCCCTGCTCGTCGACCGGCGCGAGCCCGAGTTGCTCGCCGACGTACGCCGCGATCAGCGCGGTCTGGGACAGCCACAGCTCCCCCGCGCGCACGAACGGTGGCGCGAGCGGCAACAGCGCCGGCTCGTGGCCGCCCAGGATCTGCTTCATCCGGTCCATGCCGCCGGGCTGACGGCAGACGTCGACGTAGTCGGCCCCCGCATCCTCGAGCACGAGCCGGACGAACTCGCCACGTCCCTGGATCGACGGCCAGTAGTAGAGCTCGTACTGCATTGGTAGAACCTAACCTTCCCCCGCCGAGCGGCGGGTTTGAGCAAGGACCCCTTTCAAACCGTGCGTGCGGATTTCCCGCACACGGCTTTCGGGCGGTCGGTGTACGTGATGAGGCATTACGCAGCCTCCGGGTACTG
>JAPLLF010001175.1 GCA_026387715.1 Pseudomonadota bacterium | reverse complement strand
CGCGGCGCTCGACGCGTCGTATCCGAAGCGATAGCGTCCGCCCATGCTCCACGAATCGCTGACGCTCCGCTGCGGGCTCGTCCTCCCCAACCGCGTCGCGCTCGCGCCGATGACCAACCTACAGTCGCACGCCGACGGCACGCTCGGCGACGACGAGCTCGCGTTCCTCGCGCGGCGCGCCGACGGCGGCTTCGGGCTCATCCAGACCTGCGCCGCGTACGTCGGCCAGGACGGCAAGGCGTGGCCCGGCGAGCTCGGCATCGATCGCGACGAGGAGCTGCCCGGCCTGCGTCGGCTCGCCGCGCGGATCCGCGCCGGGGGCGCCACCTCGATGGTGCAGCTGTTCCACGGCGGCGTGCGCGCCGACGCCGAGCTCTCCGGCGCGCCGACGTGGAGCGCGAGCACGTGGGAGGAGCCGACGCCGGGCTTCGTCCCCCCGCGCGCGGCCACCGAGGCCGACCTCCAGCGGGTGATCGCGCAGTTCGTCGCGGCCGCGCAGCGCGCCGAGGCCGCCGGGTTCGATGGCGTGGAGCTCCACGGCGCGCACGGCTACCTGCTGTCGCAGTTCATGTCGCGCACGATGAACCCGCGGACGGATGGCTGGGGTGGCGACCTGGTCGGCCGCGCGCGGCTGGTGCGCACCGTGACCCAGCAGATCCGCGCCGCGTGCAAGCCGACGTTCGCGGTCGGCGTGCGCCTCTCGCTCGAGGATTTCGGGCAGGCGCGCGGCATGGATCTCGACGACAACCTGCAGATCGCGACGTGGCTCGCCGACGACGGCGCGGACTTCATCCACGCATCGCTCTGGGACGTCGGGCGCAAGACCGCCAAGCGCCCCGAGGCCCACGCCATCCCGCTGCTCCGCGCCGCCCTGCCCCGCGCCGTGGCGATCATCGCGGCCGGCAAGATCTGGTCGCGCGCCGACGCCGAGGGCGTCCTGGCGCTCGGCGCCGACCTGGTCGCGCTCGGCCGCGCCGGGATCCTCAACCCCGACTGGCCGCGCCAGGTCGCCAGCGGGACCGAGCCGATGCGTCCGCCGATCACCAAGGCGCAGCTCGCCGAGCGCGCCGTGTCCCCCGTGTTCGCCGACTACCTGACCAAGTGGAAGGGCCTCGTCGCGGACTAGAAGCTCGAAAATCGCTCGTCGATCGCCCGCGAGAGGGGTATGGTGCGCGCTGTTCTTTGACATGGGGGCGCCCCGGTTTCGACGGGGATCATGATGTTCGAACTGCGCGTCGTGGCGCCCATGGCCACGTAAAAATGGGCAAAACATGCAACTGCGAACGATAACTACGCTGTTGCCCTCGCTGCCTGATTAAACCCAGGTAACGACGGTGTACGTAGCTTCCGTCTGGAGCCGCGATACACCGACACAATCAGACTGGACCTCCTAACCGTCAACGCGGGAAGGTCGAGACAAAGTTGGCTTGTTGCACTCGTAGACCGGCCGCTGTCGACGAGTGCGAGACCTAAAAGAGCGAGCCTACGCGCGTAGACGTTCGTCCAAAGTGATTCTCGGACGAGGGTTCGATTCCCTCCGCCTCCACTTTTACGACTTCCAGCAACGTCCGAGGAAGTCCAGAAACCAACCTAAACCGCTGATTTTGCCTGGATTCGACGTCCGGGGAGGGCCAGCGGTTTTCGTTGCGTTCCACTCGTGCTGGGGGCAACCATGGGGGCAACTCAAGGGCAACGCACCTGCCCCCATGAGAGTTGCCCCCAACCATGGCCATCCGCGATCGCCTCACCGACCTCAAGTGCCGCACGACGAGGGCCACCGCGAGGACCCAGCGCTTGTTCGACGGCGGTGGGCTCTACCTCGAGATCGCCCCCGCTGGCGGCAAGTGGTGGCGCCTCAAGTACCGCATCGCCGGCAAGGAGAAGCGCATCAGCCTCGGCGTCTACCCGGAGGTCACCCTCAAGGAAGCCCGGGGCCGACGAGACGAGGCCCGCAAGCAAATCGAGGCCGGGAGCGATCCCAGCGCCGTCAAGAAGGCCAGGCGCATCGCCGCCGTCGTCGCCACCGGCGACTCCTTCGAGGAGGTCGGCCGCGACTGGGTCAAGAAGTACGAGGCCCGATGGAGTGAGGGGCACCGCGATCTGACGCTCCATCGTCTCGAGCTCTACGTCTTCCCGTGGCACGGACGGCAGGCGGTTGGCGCGATCTCTGCGCCGGAGCTGCTCGCGACGCTGCGGCTCATCGAGGCGCGAGGCGCGGGCGAGACGGCCCACCGCCTTCGTCAGATCTGCTCGAAGGTCTTCGCCTACGCGATCGCGACCGGACAGGCCGAGCGCGATCCGGCGGCTGACCTGCGCGGCGCGTTGGCCCCCGTCAAGCAGACGCACCTCGCCGCTCTCACCGATCCGACCGCCGTCGCCCCGCTCCTCCGCGCCATCGACGGGTACTCCGGGAGCCTCGTGACTCGCTCCGCCCTCGGACTCTCCCCGCTCATCTTCGTGCGACCCGGCGAGCTCCGCACCGCCGAGTGGGCCGAGTTCGACCTCGACAAGGCCGAGTGGAACATCCCCGCCGCCAAGATGAAGATGCGCGTGCCGCACCTCGTCCCGCTCGCCACCCAGGCCGTCGCCATCCTCCGCCATCTCGAACCACTCACCGGCCGGCGGCGCTTCGTCTTCCCGGGCGTCCGATCCTACGAGCGACCGATGTCCAACAACACGATCCTCGCCGCCCTCCGCACGATGGGCTACTCAGGCGACGAAATGACCGGCCACGGCTTCCGCGCCATGGCCCGCACGATCCTCGACGAGGTGCTCGGTGTCCGCCCCGACATCGTCGAACACCAGCTCGCCCACAAGGTGAAGGACCCGCTCGGCCGCGCCTACAATCGCACCAAGCACCTCCCGGAGCGCCGCAAGATGATGCAGGACTGGGCCGACTACCTCGACACGATCAAGACAACTCTCGCCAAGGATCCGTCGACGTCAGCGAGCTAGAGCTGTTGGCCACGCCGCCGTCTCCCCATGCACCCGAGCTCGTCTCGTCGGGTGCCGTCAGACCACGGCCCCACGCGGGCGCTTCCTCCTGCCGGACGCAAACGGGTGCAGGTGCGCCTCATCAGCCTGCATCGCGAACGTGCGCTCGAGGTCTTCGCCTTCGAGGATATTTCGAGGAGCTGAGAGCAATGCCTCGGCGAGCCGGATCACCGTCGGCCAATGCCTACGGAGAAGAAGCTCAGCGCGGCTCCTGGCCTTGCGAAGTGCGGTCTCGCACTTCACAAACTGCCGGTCACCGTCACGGAATACACCTCTCCATCTCTTGCGTCCGATGTCGAATCGAATCCATCCGGGGCCAAGGCTACTGACGGCGATGGCCCAGTAGTCGGAGCGGCAGCCATCCTCCACATCCTTGGGCGTGAGCGTCGGCCGCAACAAAAGCTCGGCGACACCACCTGCCGCATCGATCGCCCGTTGGGCCTGTCTCGAGAGCCGAAACTCGCGTTGCCCGAAGTCGGTTTCGCCCACGGGCAAGTCATCGCCGAGCTCATCCGTGCCAGACAAGCCGAGCCGGACCATCTTGGGCATGATGCCAAGCGCCCAGCCGACGACGGCATGTCCGGCCTCATGGTAGGCGGTCTGCTCGACGTCGCCAGCGTCGCGCTGGCCCACCGCGTCTGCGATCGTTGTTCTGTTGCTCACAGCACACCCCTCCCTTTGACCCTCGCTCCAGCTTCAAGGGCTTCAGGGCCCAACACGCCGACTGGATACGCCCCCGCCACATCGCGCAGCCACGAGTTCCAGGATCAGCTTCTTGATCTCCCGCTCGTCAGCGCCAGCCATACGAGCGGCGAGCACGGCATCCACTTCGCTCTCGATCCACCCGACCGCCCGAGCACCGAGACTGAAGCCCGGTGGGAACAGGCCATCGGCGACCTGTGCATAGATCGTGGAACGGCACAGTCGCGTCTTGGCCTTGACCTCTGGCAGTCGGAGAATCGACAGACTCCGAACCGCCACGGAGACAGTGGGGACGACCGCAGGCGGGTCAGGCACCCGAAGCATTCGGTGCGTCGAGTTCCGGCTCATGGCGACCTCCCGCGGACGTGCCGGTCGAAGAGCTGCCCTGCCCGGGCTCGCTCCCGGTAGACATCATCTTGCCGCCCACGCAGCCCGCATCGGAACAGGGCAAGCGCGGCCGAGTTGGAGACGGTCACGCGGCCCCAGAGTGCTGCGTGCAGCCGCACCACGGGTTGAACGTGTGGCTAGCCCCCTCGATCGGAGTCCACTCACTCACGACGAGCCTTCGTCGCGAGCGTGCCAGGTGGCAGGCGAAGCGCTCGCTCGATCCGCCTGCGCAGGTCGGCCGGAGCTGGGTGCACCTCCCGGAGCCAACCGCTCAGACTCGTCGGCGGAACGCGCAACCTCTGCGCAAGGTTGGTTTGCGTGAGCCGCCTTCTGGCGAGTTCTACGTGGAGAACGACGAGATCGATCGCGAGCTGCATGAGGTTGCCTCCGTTGTCGCTTCGACGACTACCGCGACCGTGATCGATCCGGAACGGGAAGGTCGATTCGTCGACCTTCCCCTGCCACGTCGGGTTCACCCGAAGTAGGAGTGAACTCGCCGAGGGACTCGCCGCCGTTGCGACGACGAGCCGGCGAGCCGATAATGAAGCCATGGAACGGAGGCCTCCAGCGCACAGCTCCCAGGATCTGCCTCGGGGCCTTGGACCAGCGCAGCGGGCCTTCCTGTCGAACCATCTTGCCGTCGAGCGCCTGTTCCATCATTGGCACCGCTCGCCTGACGAGATCGATGGCATGTGTAGAAGCCTTCGCGCCGGGCGAGAGCTCCGCACTGCCAAGATTGAACTCGCGGAGTTCGTCGGCTGGCTCAAGAAGTCGGCCGCCTCGCAGGAGGGGCTCAGGCCTCGTCGCAACCACATCATCGTCGACGTCACCGAGGTGCCACACACGCCGCTCGTCCGATTCGCGGAGGAGATGCTCATGGAACCGCCAGGATCGCAGGACTTCTCTCTGATGCTCCGGGCGATGTACCACCTGCTAACAGCGACGCTGCACGCGTCCAATCGTGGCGACGCGTCTCTTGGCTTTGTTCTCGCCAGGTTCCTCTTCAGGATTCGGGCCTGGTCGTTACCGCGTCCCATCGAGATGGCGCTCGCCGAGGTCGCGGAAGATCCCACGAAGGCAATTCCGGGGCCTCGACTTCAAAAGGGCTTGTACGAGGTGACGTCCCTTGCTCGTTGTCAGGCAGCGATCATCGCCCGACAGGCCAACTGGAAGAAGGCCACGGTCGCAGATGAGGAGGAGGTCTTCGCCCGAGCATTGGCGAGCATGGTGAAGTCGGGACCGGGCGCCAGTGATGCAGCCGGCCTCTTGGGAAACCGCTACGGGATACGGGTGGCGACGATGAAGGCGGAGTTGTCTTCGTCGTACACCGTGGGTGCCTCTCGATGAGGTCGCTGCAACGGGCCGGGCAAAACCTTTGGCAAGTCGCCACGAGAACGCCGGGGCCAGCGCGGGGGATCCCGAAGCTTCCAAGTAGATGGTCGCAGGTCCCCCAGAAATCGGAGCTGGGATCGCTACCACCACCCGGCTCTGATGCCGACGTAACGTTGAGGCCGGAGACTCTTCGAGTGCTGCCGACTTCTTGCCGGGAGAACCTCGCCCACCTAGCAGCGGACACCGACGACCTCGTGCATGTCGCCAGGTCGGGAACGCAGAATAGGTTCTGGCGAGAGGCCATCTTGCTGTTTCATTACCCTCGAGTACTTCTTCGAGGAGTCGCAAAAGGGCTCGCCGTTCGTCCTGCGCGAGCTGAAGCCGATCCAGATGCCGAATATGGACATGGACGAGCTCTTCCAGGCTCGGCGGGCCTTCACCGAGGAGCAGTGGATCGACGCGCTGCTTCGTTCGACCGGCATGGAGCCGACCAACTTCCCGGAGCGGGTGAAGTGGCACCTCCTCGCTCGCATGGTCCCGCTCATCGAGAACAACTACAACCTCGCCGAACTTGGACCGAGGGGCACCGGCAAGAGCCACATCTACAAGGAGATCAGCCCCAACAGCATCCTGGTATCGGGCGGCCAGACGACCGTGGCGAATCTCTTCTACAACATGGCCAGGCGCGTCGTCGGCCTGGTCGGGGTCTGGGACGTGGTCGCCTTCGATGAGGTGGCTGGGATCTCCTTCAAGGACAAGGACGGCGTCCAGATCATGAAGGACTACATGGCCTCGGGTTCGTTCGCCCGTGGTCGTGATGCCGTCAACGCCTATGCGTCGATGGTCTTCGTCGGCAACATCAACCAGCCGGTCGACACGCTGGTCAAGACGAGCCACCTGTTCGCCCCGTTTCCGGAGACGATGATCGACTCCGCCTTCTTCGATCGCTTCCACGCCTACGTTCCCGGCTGGGAGATTCCCAAGATGCGGCCTGAGTTCTTCACGAACCAGTACGGACTGATCGTGGACTACTTGGCCGAGTTCCTGCGGGAGATGCGGAAGCGGAACTTCGGCGACGCGATCAACAAGTACTTCAAGCTCGGCCGCGACCTGAACCAGCGGGACACGATCGCTGTCAAGCACACCGTCTCAGGGTTGCTCAAGCTGTTGTACCCGCATGAGGAGTACGACAAGGAGGCCGTGCGGCGCTGTCTTGAGTACGCCCTCGAGACGCGCCGCCGCGTGAAGGAGCAGCTAAAGAAGATCGGGGGCATGGAGTTCTTCGACGTGCACTTCAGCTACATCGACGTCGAGACTCTCGAGGAGAAGTTCATTGGTGTGCCTGAACAGGGCGGTGGAACGCTGATCCCGGATGGCCCCCTCAGCCCTGGCATCATGCATACCGTCGCCACGGGTTCGGGCGGACATCTCGGCCTCTACCGACTCGAGACCCAGGTGATGGCCGGTAGCGGCACGCTGAAGACCTCGGGCCTCGGCTCCAACAGCGGCGCGAAGGAAGCGATCAAGGTCGGGTTCGACTACTTCAAGGCAAACGGGAGCCGGGTCAGCGCGTCCGTGAAGCCAGGCGACCATGACTACCATCTGCATGTCGTGGAGCTGCACAACACCGGCCCCACGGCGTCCATGACGTTGGCGTCCTTCGTGGCGCTGTGTTCGGGCGTCCTGGGCCGCCCCCTCCAGCAGCAGCTCGTCGTGCTCGGAAGCATGAGCCTGGGCGGCAACATCGTCCCGGTGGAGAACCTGGCCGAGTCGCTCCAGGTAGCCTTCGACGCCGGAGCCAAGCGGCTGCTGCTGCCGATGGCGAGCGTGCGTGACATCCCGACGATCCCGGGCGAGCTCTTCGCCAAGTTCCAGACGGGCTTCTACTCGGATCCCACGGACGCCGTCTTCAAGGCGCTCGGCGTGCAGGCATAGCCGTAGCGATGTGGACGCTCATTGTGAGAACAAGAGGAACTTTCTCGACGACAGTCGACATCGTCTTCGGCGATCCGAAGACGGCCGCGATGAAGGAGCTCGGTGCAACCTGAGACGTGTATCCATAGTCGCAGCGACGCTTTTCTCGCAGCGATTCATCAAGCGGCGCACGCTGTCGTAGGCGTGCGTCTTGGCTTCGTGATCGGCGACATCACGCTGCGCCGGGTCGCAAAGCGCGTCGAGGGGGCCATCATGATGGCCGAGCCCCTGAGTGGCGGTGCCCCGTTGCCCGCTCTTGCAGATCGGGCGGCGAGTCTGCTTGCGGGTCATCTCGGCGAATGTTTTTGCCTCGCCGTGGGCCAAGGGCCGAAACGACTGCTCGATAGGGACCATCGCGGTGTCCGTGCCCTGATTGAACAGATCAACGGGAGCCGTCGTTCCGCACCCGGTGGCGGAGACCTGTGGAGCCAGGTCACGCCGTTGCGACAGCGAGCGGCAATGGTCCTCTCACGCCACACGCATGCAGTCCTTCATGTTGGCGATGAACTGGTACGTCGTTTGGGACGCAAACGGGTGGCGCGGATCTCAGGCGAGGAGGCGAGCGCGATCTTGGCTCCGTACCTCGACCCATACATCGAGAACTCAAGGCTTCGTTACGTCAACCGGGCCAGGGACTCGGCGCGATACCGCAAGGCGCACGGTACTTGGCTGGACATGCCCGTAGGGCGGACCTGGGAGCACCAGCGCCACCGGATGCTGATCGTCGCGTCTGAGTTTAGTTTCGGGACCATGGTGATGTGACCCGGCCCATCGTCTAAGTACCTACTTCCGCTGCTCATTCTTAGACCTGCTTGACAACAAACGAGGCAATGGCAAGATTATCTCCGTAAATGTCTGGAAAGCAGACCCAAGGAGATGCTCCACCGACGCCGCCCATCGGGCAGCGGATCCGCGAGGCTCGCGAGGCTCTGAACCTCGGCCAGGAGGCGCTCGCCGACCGCGTGGGGCTCGCTCGCACGGCCCTCTCAGCCGTCGAGAACGGAAAGCGTGAGGTCTCGGCAACCGAACTCGTCCAGTTTGCCGACGCGCTTGGAAGGCCGTTCGAGTTCTTCTTCCGCCCCGAAACTGCGTCGAGCTTCGACTTCCAGCCGCTGCTTCGCGTCGGAAACACCGACGACGCTGGGGCAGCCTCTGCCCCTCGCCGTGGACGCCCGCCAAAGGGGGATGGCCGCTCGACGGTTCGCGAGGCGCTCATCAAGTTCGAGGAACTCTGCCGGATGTACCTGGAGCTCGAGGAGGTCAACGGCCTCCCCGTGCCCGAGCTCATGAAGTTTCCGTTCGAGCCTGGCCGGTTCATGTACCGGGAGGCCGAGCGGATGGCGGAGCTCATGCGCACCAAGCTAGGGCTTGGCCCGACACTACCGGCCACCCAGCTCAGGGAGCTTCTCGAAGAGCGGCTCTCGATCAAGACGTTCGTCTTGCGCTCGAGCAGCAAGCTCTCTGGCGCTTGCATCTACCACGAGCGCGTCGGCGGATGCGTTCTGGTCATCGCCAAGACGATCCCGCACATGCTGTACACGCTCGCCCACGAGTTCGGCCACCTGCTCGCCCATCGCGACACGCCGATCGTCGACGAGGACCTCTGGGCCAAGACGCCGAAGGAGCAGTTCGCAAACGCCTTCGCGGCCTCTCTGCTGATGCCCCGTGGTGGGGTCCAGGAACTCTTCTCATCGATCTACCACTCGCGGTCGACCTTCACCGACGTCGACGTGATCCACATGTCGCGGCATTTCGGCGTCAGCTTCAGGGCGATGCTGTACCGGCTCCAGGGCCTCAGGCTGATCGCACCGGGCACGGCGCAGAAGCTTCTCGGCGAGTACGGCAAAGCCGGGACGGGTCCAACGAAGCGTGCCGAGGAAGCCGGGCTTGGCGTCGAGAAGCACACGTTCTGGCTCCCCCTGCCGGAGCGATACGTCTTTCTGGCGTTGCGGGCCTACCGGAACGAAGAACTCAGCATCGGCCGACTTGCCGAGATGCTCTGTGATGTCGACGGCAAGCGTAGGTCCATCGAGGCCGCGCAGAAGTTCGTCGACGACTACCAGGCGGTTCCTGACGGCGACGACCATGCCGTCGATCCCGAGGATCCGGGTGACGAGTAGGCACCCCGATGACCAAGACCCTCTTGGACGCAACAGCGTGGCTCAACTTTGCCCGCGCCGACTCGATCGACATGCTGGTCAGCGCCTTGTCCGGGCGGGGTGCGGTGGGCCTCCTCGTCGAGAGACACGAGATGCTCCGCTGGCCGAACGGGAGCACTCGAGCGGGGCAACCCTTCTCGTTCAAGGCCTACCTCGACGCTGGCGACCTGGAGCTGGCGATCATGTCCC
>JAPLLF010000763.1 GCA_026387715.1 Pseudomonadota bacterium | reverse complement strand
GTCGTCGCGGCCGACCCCGGCGGCGATGCGGCGCGGGCAACGGCGATGGTCGAGCGCTGGATCGTCGAGGATGACGTCGCCGCGGTTGTGGTGTTGGCCGACGGACCGGCGGCGTAAGCAGCGCAGGCGGTCTGCCGGGCGCGCCGCCGCGTCGTGCTGTTCTGCGGCCCGACCGCGATGGCGCTGTGGGACGAGGGCACGGTCGTCGAGGTGATGCTGTCGCCAGCGACCTTCGGCCTCGCCGAGGTCGATCCGGAGGGGCTGACCGGCGGCGACGCGGCCTACAACGCGGACGTGCTCCGCGAGGTGCTCGCCGATCGACGCCCGGCGACCGACGCGGTCGTGCATGCGGCGGGGATGACCGCGGCCCTCGGGCTCGAGCTGCTCGAGCCCGGGCCGTTCACGCTCGCGCGGCTGCCGGCGCAGCTCGCACGTGCCCGGGCGGCGATCGTCGATGGCACGGGGCAGGGCGTCCTCCATCACTGGTGCGCGGTGCTCGCGTGACGGTCCCCAACATCCTGAAGGACATCCTCGCGGTGAAGCGCGTCGAGGTCGCCACGTCGAAGGCCCGCGCGCCGATCGCCGTCGTCGAGGCGTCCGCGCGCGCGGCCCCGCCGGTGCGCGGCCTGCGGGCGGCGCTGCGCCAGCCGCCGGGCGAGCCCGTGCGCGTGCTCGCGGAGATCAAGCGCGCGTCGCCGTCGGCGTGGCCGATCCGACCCGGCGCGGATCCGGCCGAGATCGCGCGGGCCTACGCGGCCGCGGGGGCCGCGGCGTTGAGCGTGCTCACCGATCGGCAGTTCTTCGACGGCGAGCTCGGCTTCCTCGCGCGCTGTCGCGAGGCCGTCGCGATCCCACTGCTCCGCAAGGACTTCCTCATCGACACCTACCAGATCGCCGAGGCGCGCGCGGCCGGCGCCGACGGCGTGCTGCTGATCGTCGCGGCGCTCTCGGTCGCCAAGCTGGGTGAGCTGATCGCGTGCGCCGACGGGTTCGGGCTCGACGTGCTCGTCGAGGTCCACGACGAGCACGAGGCCGAGGTCGCGATCGCCGCGAACGCGAACCTCATCGGCGTGAACCATCGCGACCTGCGGACGTTCACGATCGACATGTCGCTGACCGGCGTGATCGCGCCGATGGTCCCGCCCGGGACCGTGCTGGTCGCCGAGAGCGGCATCAAGGTCACCGCCGATCTGCAGCTGCTCGGCGCGGTCGGCGCGCACGCGGTGCTCGTCGGCGAGCAGCTCATGCGCGCGACCTCGCCGGGCGCCGCGCTGGCGACGTTGCGAGGGGTGTGAGGAGCTCGATGCGACCGAAGATCAAGATCTGCGGCGTCACGCTGGCCGATGACGCTGCGGCGGTCGCGGCCACGCCGGGCGTCGACTTCATCGGCCTCAACTTCTGGCCGAAGTCGAAGCGCCACGTCGATCTCGAGCGCGCGGCGCTCCTCGCCGGGGTCGCGCGGGGGGCTGGCCCCGTGCAGATCGTCGGCGTGTTCTGCGATCCGGACGTCGACGACATCGTCGCGCTGCTGGCCCAGGTGCGGCTCGACGCGATCCAGCTCCACGGCGACGAGCGGGCGTCGCTCGTCGCGAAGATCGCGAACGCGACCCAGCTGCCGGTGTGGAAGGCGGTCGCGGTCGGCTCGCTCGCCGACCTGGACGACCTCGCGGTGGTGCCGACCGAGACGATCCTGCTCGACGCGCCCTCCGAGGGTCGCGGCGGCGCGGGCAAGACGTTCGACTGGTCGATCGCCACCGCCGCGCACGCGCGCTATCCCGCCCGACGGTTCGTGATCGCGGGTGGGCTCACCGCGGGCAACGTCGGCGAGGCGATCGCCGCGTGCGCGCCGTGGGGCGTCGACGTGGCGAGCGGCGTCGAGGTGGCGCCGGGCATCAAGGACGCGCAGAAGGTCGCCGCCTTCGTCGCCGCGGTCGCGGGAGCAAGCACATGAGCACGATCGACGAGATAAGCCAGCTATCGATTCCGGACCACGGCCGGTTCGGCGAGTTCGGTGGGCAGTACGTCGCCGAGACGTTGATGCCCGCGATCACCGAGCTCGAGGCCGCGTGGCGCGCGGCGCGCGCCGACGTCACGTACTGGGCGGAGGTCGACGCGCTGCTGCACGACTACGTCGGCCGCCCGTCGCGCCTCTACCACGCCCGTCGGCTGTCGGCGGAGGTCGGCGTCGACGTCTTCCTCAAGCGCGAGGACCTCAACCACACCGGCGCGCACAAGATCAACAACTGCATCGGTCAGGCGGTGCTCGCGCGCCGGATGGGCAAGCGCCGGCTGATCGCCGAGACCGGCGCCGGGCAGCACGGCGTCGCGACCGCCACGGTCGCCGCGCTGTTCGACATGCCGTGCGAGATCTTCATGGGCGCCGAGGACGTCGTGCGCCAGGCGCTCAACGTCGAGCGCATGAAGCTGCTCGGCGCGAAGGTGCACGCGGTGTCGTCGGGCACGCGCACCCTCAAGGACGCGATGAACGAGGCGCTGCGCGACTGGGTGACCAACGTCGGCGACACGTTCTACCTGATCGGCTCGGTCGCCGGCCCACACCCCTATCCATGGCTCGTGCGCGATCTGCAATCGATCATCGGGCGCGAGACCCGCGTGCAGCTGCGCGCGCTCGGTCGCACGGCCGATGCGCTCGTCGCGTGCGTCGGCGGTGGCAGCAACGCCGCCGGGCTGTTCGCGCCGTTCATCGACGATCCGGGCGTGCAGCTGTTCGGCGTCGAGGCCGCGGGGGACGGCGTCGCGACCGGGCGGCACGCGGCCACGCTCACCGCCGGGCGCGTCGGCGTGCTGCACGGCAGCAAGAGCTACGTGCTCACGCACACCGACGACGCGCGGCTCGGCCAGATCGCGCACGCGCACTCGATCAGCGCCGGCCTCGACTATCCGGGCGTCGGCCCCGAGCACGCCGCGTGGATGCGCGCGGGGCGCGTGACCTACGTCTCGCGCACCGACGCCGAGGCGCTGGCGGCGCT
>JAPLLF010000660.1 GCA_026387715.1 Pseudomonadota bacterium | reverse complement strand
GGCCAGGTGTGCGCCGACTCGATCGGCCACGCGATCTTCTCCGGCATCGGCGGCCAGATGGACTTCTTGCGCGGCGCGGCGCTGTCGCGCGGCGGCAAGCCGATCATCGCGCTCCCCTCGATGGCCGCCGGCGGCAAGGTGTCGCGGATCACCGCGCAGCTCAAGGCGGGCGCCGGCGTCGTCACCACGCGCGGCCACGTGCACTGGGTGGTGACCGAGTACGGCGCGCAGAACCTCCACGGGCTCACCTTGCGCGAGCGCGCCGAGGCCCTGATCTCGATCGCCCATCCCGACGTCCGCGGCGACCTCCGGCGCACGCTCGCCGAGCTCCGTCACTTCTGACGCAGGTTCTGCGCAGCGGACCCGCAAGATTCGCCGGCACTGCCGAGGTGGTCGGATGTACGCACCGAGGCATTACGCGGAAGTGCACGACCGGGCGCCTGGGCACGCCGCTGGCAAATACGCCGTTCCATGTTGATGCACACGCACGCGCACGCGCATCTCTACGAAGTGTGGTTCTCGCAGGGTACCGGGCTCCACGTCGGCCCCAAGTTCAAGCTGCTCGAGGACGCGCTCCGCTACGTCGCCGCGCACCACGACGAGGCGAGCTTCGCCATTCGCGCCCCCGATCGAACCTGGGAGCTGATCGAACGCCGCCACGCCTAGCTTACAACGGCGCGAACCTGGCGGTGAAGTGCCGCAGGAACGCGGGCTCCTCGACGATCGCCAGGCCGCGCAGGGTCGCGCGGCGCTCCGCGATCTCGGCGATCCCCTCGAGCACGTAGTCGAAGTGGGCCTGGGTGTAGACCCGCCGCGGGATCGCGAGCCGGACCAGCTCCATCTGCGCGGGCACGAAGGTGCCGTCGGGCCGCTTGCCGAACATCACCGAGCCGATCTCGCAGCTGCGGATCCCCTCGGCGCGATACAGCTCGACCGCGAGCGCCTGGGCCGGGTACTGGGCCGCCGGGATCTGCGGCAGCAGCTCGTGGGCGTCGACGTACACCGCGTGCCCGCCCGGCGGGCGCATGGTCGGTACGCCCACGCGCATCAGCCCGTCGGCGAGGTAGCGCGTCATCGCCTCGCGGTACGCCAGGTAGGCCTCGTCGAGCACCTCGTCGAGCCCGATCGCCATCGCCTCGAGATCGCGGGCGGCCAGGCCGCCGTAGGTCGGGAACCCCTCGGTCAGGATGAGCCGGCTGCGCAGGTCGGGGACCCACGCGCCGTCGCGCAGCGCGATGAAGCCGCCGATGTTGACCAGGCCGTCCTTCTTGGCGCTGACCAGGCAGCCGTCGGCGAGGTCGAACATCTCGCGCGCGATGTCGCGCGCCGAGCGCTCGCGGTGCTCGGCCTCGCGGACCTTGATGAACCAGGCGTTCTCGGCGAACCGGCAGGCGTCGAGCAGGAACGGCACGCGGAACCGGCGACACACCGCCGACACCGCCCGGAGGTTGGCGAGCGAGACCGGCTGACCGCCGCCGGCGTTGTTCGTGATCGTCGTCATCACGAACGGGACCTTGCCGCGGTGCTCGGTGAGGAAGCTCTCGAGCCGGACGACGTCGACGTCGCCCTTGAACGGGTGCTCGGACCGCAGGTCCTTGCCCTCGGCGCACACCAGATCCACGGCGGTGACGCCGAGCTGCTCGAGGTTGGCGCGCGTCGTGTCGAAGTGGTTGTTCGACGGCACGAGCTCGCCGGCCTTGCAGTGCAGGGAGAACAGCAGGTGCTCGGCCGCGCGCCCCTGGTGGGTCGGGATCACGTGGTGGTACCCGGTCAGCCGCTGAACGACCTCCTCGAAGCGATAGAAGCTCCGCGACCCGGCGTAGCTCTCGTCGGCGACCATCATCGCGCCCCACTGCGCGGCGCTCATCGCGGTGGTGCCGGAGTCGGTGAGGAAGTCGAACGTGACGTCGGTCGCGCGCACGCCGAACAGGTTCCAGCCGGCGCGCGCCAGGATCTGCTCGCGCTCGGCGACCGTGCGCATCGGCAGCGGCTCGACGACCTTGATCTTGAACGGTTCGATGATCGAGCGAGGTCTTCGGGTCACGCGAGGTACCCACGGCGCTGCTGATCGCGCTCGATCGACCGGAACAACGCGCCGAAGTTGCCCTCGCCGAACGACGCGTGGTTCCGCCGCTGGATGAGCTCGATGAAGATCGGCCCGATCAGGTTGCGCGTGAAGATCTGCAGCAGGTAGCCGTCGGCGTCGCCGTCGATCAGGACGTCACGCCGCGCGAGCTCGGCGTGATCCTCGCGGACCTGGGGGACCCGATCGAACACCTCGCGATAGTAGTCGTCGTCGATGTCGAGGAACTGGATCTGCGTGGCCCCCTCGAGCCCGCGCAGCGCGCCGAGGATGTCGTCGGTCAGGAACGCGAGGTGCTGGATGCCGGGGCCACGATACTCGTCGAGGTACTCGTCGATCTGGCTGCCGGTCCCGGTGCCCTCGTTGATCGGGATGCAGAACGTGCCGCACGGCGAGCGCAGCGCGTACGAGTGGAGCCCCGTCTTGACCCCGCGGATGTCGAAGTAGCGGACCTCGGTGAACGCGAAGATCTCGCGATAGAAGCTCGCCCACCGCACGAGCTCGCCACGGGCCACGTTGTTCGTGAGGTGATCGATCGCGGTGAACCCGAGGCCCGGGACGACGTCGGGGTGCGCGGCCGGCACGAAGCCGAGCGTCGCCCAGCTGTAGCCCGGCTCGACGAGGTAGATCAGCGACTCGCCGATGCCGGCCACCGCCGGGAGCAAGGTGCCGTCCGTGCGCACCAGGTCACCGGTGGCGGCGGTCGCCCCGCGCGCGACCGCGGTGCGCCGCGCCGTCAGGCCCGCGTCGACCTTCCAGCCGAGCGCGCAGATGCTCGGGCCATGGGCGGTGGCGAACGCCGCGGCGAACCCGGAGCGCGATCGATCGAGCACGAGGTCGATCGCACCCTGGCGGTAGAGGTCGAGCTCGCGCCGGGCGTGGTGCATCGTGCGCGAGAACCCGAACGCGAGCAGCAGGCGATGGATCGCGTCTGGATCCGGCGCGGCGATCGTGACGAACGCGAGGCCACGCAGGCCACAGGGATTCGGATCAGGCGTCTCGGTGGGCCTGGTGGTCTCGGTCGTCTTGGTCATCGTGCCCCCTCCGGCTTCGGCTGCCAGCTCTTCCAGTAGTCGTCGATCTCGAGCGTCGTGGCCGGCGGGCACACGTCGAGCGGCCGACGCGTGTCGATCATCACCGCGATCTCCTCGGTGCGCTGCGCCGTCGGCGCGCGCGCGGCCGCGCGGGCCTGCGGGCCGTGGTGGATGCCCTGCGGATGAAACGTCAGCATCCCCGGCGTGATGCCGTCGCGGCTGAAGAACTCTCCCGCGTGATAGAACAGCACCTCGTCGAAGTCGATGTTCGAGTGATAGAACGGCACCTTGAGCGCGCGCGGGTCGCCGTTCTCGAGGGGCCGCGGCGCGAACGTGCAGATCGCGACGTTGGGCGCCACGAACGTGGTGTGCGCCGACGGCGGCAGGTGATAGCGATCGCTCGACACCGGGCGGATGTCGCGCACGTTGAGCTGCCACACGGTCAGCGTGCCCTTCCAGCCGACGACGTCGAGCGGGCAATGCGGGTAGTAGACCGAGGTCAGCACGTCCTGGCGCTTGATCATCAGCCGCCACTCGCCGGGGCGACACCCCGCGAGTCCGGACGCGAGCGTCGACGGCTCGTCGGGTGACGGCACGCGCAGGACCGCGGGATCGAACAGCGCGTGCTGGCCGAGCATCCCGCGATCGGGGACCGCGAGCTCGCCAGTCTCGACGATCAAGAGCCGGGTCTCGCTCGTCGGCGCGAGCCGGTACGTCGTGCCGCGCGGGATGACCAGGTAGTCCCCGGTCTCGTAGGCCAGCGCGCCGAAGTCGGTCTCGAGCCGCCCGGCGCCGGCGTGGACGAACAGCAACTCGTCGCCATCCGCGTTGCGGAACAGGTACGGCATCGGCTCGCGCACGACGCTGGTGTGGATCCGACAGTCGGCGTTCGCGAGCAGCGAGATCCGGTTGCCGAGGTAGTCTCCCGCCGCCACGCCGGCGAGCTGGTACAGCCGCGGGCGCAGCGGACCCTCGATCCGCGTCCAGCCGACCGGCGCGTGCTCGCGGTAGAGGTGGGCGTAGCGACCGAAGAAGCCGTTGCGCGCGAACTCCTCCTCGACCGTGCCGTCGGGAACCGCGACGTGCGCCTGGATCGCGACCCGGCCGCGAACGTGTGGAATGTCCATGGCCAGACGCTGGCAGTTCTGGTCGTTCAAAAATAGAACTATGTTTTGTGTAAGATTGTCTACTCCGTGAACCATCCGACGATCACGATCGAGCAGGCGCGCGCGCTGGATGCCCTCGAGCGCCGCGGCACGTTCGCGGCGGCGGCGACCGAGCTCCACCGCGGCCACACGGCGATCCTCTACGCGCTCAAGACGCTCGAGGACGTGCTCGGCTTCGCGGTGCTCGATCGCACGGGCTACCGGACCCGCCTCACCGCGCACGGCGCCCGCGTCCTCGAGGGGTGTCGGGGGTTGCTCGCCGCCGAGGCCGAGCTCGGCGCGACGGTCGACGAGCTACGCGCCGGGTGGGAGCCTTCGCTGTGCGTCGTGTTCGACGGCATCGTCCCGATCGAGCCGCTGCTCGGCGCCGTGGGCAGGCTGGTCGGCGAGCGCGTGCCGACCCGGATCGACGTCCGCGGCGAGTTCCTCACCGGCGTCGAGGATGCGTTCGAGCGGATGTCCGCCGACCTGATGATCGCGGTGCTGCCGCCGCGGACGCGGGGGCTGATCGCCGTCGAGCTCCCGGCGCTCCGCGCGTCCCTGGTCGCCCGGCACGATCATCCGCTCGTCCGCGGCCGGCAGGACCTCCGCGCGATGCGTCGACACCTGCTGCTCACCGTGCGCGGCTCGGATCCACGGCTCGAGCTGTCGACCTCCGCGTTCGAGGCGCACTCGACCGTCCACCTCAACGACTTCGCGAGCAAGCGCGCCGCGATCCTCGCCGGCATCGGCTATGGCTGGCTGCCCGACCCGCTGATCGCGGAGGACCTCGCCGCCAGGAAGCTCCGGCGCATCACGTGGACGCGCGCGTCGCACCACGTGTTCCACCCGCGCCTCTTCCACGCGGGCCACCTCGGGCCGGCCGCGCGCCGGCTGGTCGCCGCGCTGGTCGATCGCTAGCGTGTCGGAGCCTACTGCAGGTCGTCGAGGCCGCCGCCGTTGACGACATTCGTGAAGCCGAGCGCCTCGAGCTGGGTCTGCGCCGCGTGCGCCCGCCCGCCCTTCGCGCAGTAGACGACGATCGGCTTGGTCTTGTCGCCGCCGACGAGCTTGTCGACCTCGCCGATCCGATCGGCGAACTGCTGGACCGGGATGTTCGTCGCCGAGCCGACGTGGCCGGCGCCGTACTCCTCGGTCGAGCGCACGTCGATCACCGTCGCGCCCGCGGCGATCATCGCCTTGGCCTTCGCGACGTCCTTGTGCATCGGCTTGGCCGGCGTGGTCGCGCTGCCGGTCGCCGTGGTGGGGGGAGCCGACGTCGTCGCCGCCTCCTTGGAGCACGCGACCAGCGAGGACGACAGGATGAGGGACATCACGAGGCGACGCATGCGCCGAACCCTAGCACCTCACGAGAACAGCGAGAACAGCAACTCGACGAGCGCGCCGCCGTTGCCGGCCTCGTGACCGACCACGCGGGTCGACGACCGCGACGCCATCAGCGCGGTGAACTGCGCGCTCTGCGCGTGCTGGCGCGCCTCGTCGCGCAGGCGCGCGACGTCCTTCTTTTGCGCCCGCTCGACGCCGCCCGTCATGACGAACGCGATGATCCGCGGCAGCTCGCCGACGTCGAAGAACACGCCGTGCGCGCGGCAGATGTCGATCACGACGCCGGAGCCGGTGCTGAACAGCTTGCGGTTCATCACCGTGCGGCACATCGGGCACTTCACGTACATGCGCTGGCCCGGCGGCACCACGAGCGGCCTCGCGCTCGCGGGCAGCGATCCGAGCAGCGCCTCGGCGCGCGCCTGCTGGCGATCGGTCACGACGCGCTCGACGGCGACGTGATCGAGGAACAGCCCGAGGCAGGTCGCGCACTCGTCGACGACGAAGTCGCCGACCTTGCGCGGATGCAGGGACGTGTCGCATCGCGGGCACGCGCGATCGGCGTGCACGCCGTCGTGCGCGGCGACGCCGAGCTCGGTGCCGCACTCCGGACAGTGCTTGTGCCCGTGGAACACCCGTGACAGGCAGCGCGGGCAGGCCTTCAGGAGCAGCTCGGCCTGGCAGAACGCACAGCTCTTGACCGTCGGCGCGACGCCGGCGCCGCAGTGTGGGCACGCGAGCTGGCCCGCCTGAGGCGACGGCGCCACCAGCGTGGTGATCACGCCGCAGCGGCAGCGAAACTGCTGGCCGAGGTCGTAGCCGGAGACGTCGTAGCGGCCGTCGCAGCCAGCGCACGCGAGGATCATGTCCGGATCATGCCACGTGCTCGCGGTACAGGCCGTTGTGCGTGCCGGTCCCGAACGGCTGGTACGCCAGCGGCCACGTGTAGCCATACAGCGCGTCCAGCTCGCGCCGGATCGTGAGGCCCATCGGCGTGATGTTGCGGTAGCGCGAGGTCGACGGCAGATCGGGGTTGTCGTGACCGCCGGCGGAGAACAACGTGTGCAGCCGTCGCTGGCCCACGTCGAACACCGTGCGGAACCCGGCGTCGACCTGCTCGTGGCCGCGGATCATCGTGTGGCAACCGACGCGCTCCATGAACGCCCGGAACTGGTCGCGCCCGAACGAGAACCGCGCGCTCTCGCGCTGCAGGTCGACCGGCACGTGATCGCCGTCGATGGGATCGCTCCACATCATCTGGAAGCGCAGGTCGGCATCGTCGAGGCTCGACAGATCGCGGTAGCGGTCCGCGAACGTGTCGTCCCGCGGGATGCCGCCGTGCACGAACAGCGTGCGGTCGAACAGGAACGACGTCGGCATGTGATCGAACAGGTGCCGGTACGCCTCGAGGATGTCCGGCGACACGCGATCGGCGATCGCCGGCACCGCCTCGGCGGGATTGACCGCGCTGACGACGCGCCCGCCCCGGCGGATCAGCAGCTCGTGGTTGCCGCGCAACATGATCACGTGGTTGGGCAGCGACACCAGGAGCTGGAGCGCGGCGCGCAGCACACCCTCGAAGCCGAACCGCCCCCGATCGAGGTAGTCGCCGAGCAGGACCAGCTTGATGTCGGGGTGGTTCCCCGGATCGTGCTGGTACGCGTGCGCGCGAGCGATGAAGTTCGACTGCAGGAGGGCGGCCTTGAGGCACGCGTAGCAGCCGTGCAGATCGCCGAGCACGACGAGCTCGGTCGGATGCTCCGGGCGCAGCACGTGGACGTGGCCGTCGAGCAGGCGCGTCCCGACCGGCAGCTGCCCGACGTCGGTGATCCCCACGAGCCGACCGTTGGCGCGCGCGCGCTGCCGCTCCCACGTCATGATCGCCTTGAAGATCAGCTCGTAGTCGTCGCCGACCTGCGCCCCGCGCACCAGCGCGTCCTCCGCGTACGGCCGCTCGAGCGGATCGAGCAGCGCGTGGGTGAAGGTCGCGAGCTCGAGGGTCCGCGGCGGATCGATGCGCAGCAGATCCAGCGGCCCGGGCGAGGCTGGGGGAGCCGGGAGGGTGGCCGGCGACGCGTGGAAGTGCGCGAGCAGCTCCTCGTGCAGGTGGCGTTCGATCGGCGAGATCGTGCCGTCGGCCTTCACCAGCCCGGCGATCACCTCGAGCGCGACGGCCTGATCGACCGGCGGGAACCCGCGGAACAGCGCGACCGCGCGGACCTTGAGCCGGTTGCGGACGAAGCCGGCATCGCCCAGCTCGACGACCTCGGCCGCGAGCGCCGCGATCTCGGTCTCGAGCCGCGCATACACCGCATCGAAGCTGCCGGGTGGGACCTCGAGGTGAGCGATCAGCTGGTCGAGGTACCGGCCGACGTACGCCTTCTCGTGGTGGTCGAAGATCCCGTCGATGTAGCCGACCGTGAGGAGCAGATCGATCAACGCCTCGAAGCGCGGTGGGGTCGAGGGCACCTCGCGAGCGTACGCTACAACGCGAGCGTCCGCGCACCGGCGGGATCGATCACGACCAGCGCGCGCTCCGGCAGCTCGGTCCAGAGCTCGTCGGTGAGCTGCTCGCTGGCGACGACGACCGCGGCGGTGCGCCGCTGCGCCCCCGCCGCCGGCACCGCCGCCGCGTGCCGCACGATCGTGAACAGCGAACGGCCGAGCCGGTGCGCGTAGATCCGCGCGCCGCACGACAGCAGGAAGCTCGCGGAGCCGAGCCCCGCGATCCCGTGGAGCTCGCGGACCGCCGCGATCACGCCGGCCTCGACGTCGCCCGCGCGATCGAGGTGCGTGAGCACGAACGCGAACAGCCGCTCGCTGTCGGTCTCGCCCTCGATCTCGGCGAGGCGCGCCGGCGAGCTGTGCGCGACGAGCGGCGCGGTGTCGGTGACCGTGCCGTTGTGCGCGAACACGAACGCGCCCCGCCGGAACGGATGCGTGTTCGCGAGCTTGGTCTCGCCGCGGGTCTTCTGGCGGATGTGCGCGACGAGCAGCCGGGACTCAGCGGCGTCGACCAGCTCGGCGTAGCGCTCGCACCTGGCGGCGCAGGCGGTCCCGCGATGGACGACCCAGTCGTCGGCCGCGCGGAGCGCGATGCCCCAGCCGTCGGGGTGGGCGTGCGACAACGTCTGCAAGCTCCGCGGCGCATCGCGCAGCAGGGCACGTGGAACGACCGACTCCATCGAGACGAAACCAAACATGCGGCACATCGCTGGGGCTCCAGCGTATTCGACGCGCCACGAAACGCGAGTATTCTGTTGGCGCCGCCCAACCCGTCGGAATTATTCGGACGCGCGGACGTGCCCGATGATCGCCATGCCGCCGGCCTCGGAGGCCTCGGAGGCGGCGCGGAAGAACCCGTGCCGTGCGCCCGGATAGATCGCGAGCGTCGTCGGGAGCCCGGCGGCGGCGCGCGCCGCGGCGAGCCGCCGCGCCTGCCCGACGGGCACGAGCCGGTCGGCGTCCCCGTGGAGGAGCAACGTCGGCACGGCGACCGGGGGCATCGGGATCTTCCGGAGCAGCAAGTTCGACTCGTAGAGGCCGAACGCGCACGCGAGCCGATGGACGCCCGGCAGCCGGGCGGCCGCGAGCATCGCGATCGTGCCGCCCGCCGACAGCCCGACGAGCGAGATCGCGTCCGGATCGGGTGCGCGCGCGCGCCAGAACGCGAACGCGGCGCACGCGTCGTCGACCGCCGCCGCGACCCCACCGCCGCGAAAGATCAAGCGATAGTCGATCGCGCACACCGCGATGTCCGCCGCGACCAGGCGCGCCGCGAGGTTGCGCGTGGCGCTCATCCGCCGCGAGCCGATCACGAAGCCGCCGCCGTGCACGAGCACCACGGACGCGCGCGCCGCCGGCGGCGTGAACAGGTCCGCGAGCGGCGGGGTGCCGCGCGGCGCGACGTCGCGATAGCGGACCGTCGTCGGCGTCGGCATCGTCATCGTCATCGGCTCGCTCGCAGGGCGTCGAGCTGGAGCTCCAGGCCGAACTCGAAGATCCCGTCGAGCTGGTCCTCGCCGAGCCACTTCGACACGTGGGCGACCGCCGGGAACTTCTTGAGGTGCGCCAGCGAGGTGGGCTGCGGCGCCAGCTCGTTGAGCGCGAAGCCGCTGCAGTACGAGCTGACCACCCGGTAGAACTGCGCGCTCGTGCGATCCGAGATGCCCTGCGCGCGCGCGAGCCCGAACAGCTTCTCGAGGAAGGCGAACGTCGACGCGCTCGAGAACCGCCGCGTCGCGAGCAGCGGGAACGCGCGCGGGTGATCGTGGGCAAGCTTGCGGTACGCGTGGGCCACGGCGCGCAGCGTGCCGACCCAGTCGGTCGACGCCTCGTCGACCACGCGCGCGATGCTCACCACCAGCTCGTCGACCACCGCGTCGAGGAGATCCTCCTTGCTGCGGTAGTACCAGTAGATCGCCATCGCCTCGCAGCCGAGCGCGATGCCGAGCTTGCGGGTGCTGAACGCGTCGAGGCCGTGGCGATCGATGAGCTCGAGCGCGACGGTCCGGATCCGCTCGGGCGACAGCTCGACCTTACGCCTGGCCACGCTGCCCCATCCGCACGAGCCTCCCCGGCCGCGCGCCCGTGAGCTCGCCCGCCTCGGCGATCTGCACGCCACCGACGAACGTCGCGCGATAGCCCTCGGCGCACTGCACGAGCCGGCGACCGCCCGCCGGCAGGTCGCGCTGCATCACCGGGCGCGGCAGCGCGAGGCGCTCGAGATCGACGATGTTGAGATCCGCGCGCATCCCGACCTCGATCGTGCCGCGATCCTGGAGGCCGATGAAGCGCGCCGTGTCGTGGGCCTGCATCTGGACGACGCGCTCGAGCGGGATCCCCCGTCGCATACGGTGCCGACGTGGGCGCCGCCGTCGCCGAGCCCGACGAGCGCGCGCGGGTGCGTGAGCATCTCGCGCACGACGTCGAGGTTCATGCCCGTGTAGTTGTAGATCGGGAAGTAGAGCAGCGCCTTGCCGTCGTCCTCGAGCAGGGCGTCGTAGATCATGCGAAGCACCGACACGCCGGCGCGCGCGGCCTCGGCGGCGAGGCAGTCCATGAGCTTCGGCTCGTAGACCGGCCGCTCGCCCATCCGGTACATCCGCATCGCGACCTTGCCGAGGTTCACGAGCAGCAGATCGGCGAGCGGCGGGATCGGGGTGCCGTCACCGGCGATCTTGTCGGTGGTCTCGCCCAGCATGCGATCGCGCAGCTCGGGATCGCGCATGCGTGCGACGCGCTCGGCGAGCGACAGGTGCGCGATCGCCTTGTACGACGGGAAGCCCATGAACGGATGGAACGTCGCCTCGAGCCCGAGCAGCACGCCGATGCCGCGCGCCCCGACCTGACACCGCACGTCGAGCCCGCTCGCCACGGCCTGCTCGGCCCGCGCGAGGATCCGCCGCCATTGATCGGGCGCGTGATCGCGCTGCATCGTCGAGATCGACAGCGGATGTCCGCCGCTCGCGCGCGCCATCTGCTCGAGCAGATCGAACTCGGGATCGAAGCGCTCCGGGCCGGTCATCATGTCGAAGTCCGACACCGCCTGGAGCACGCCGTGGTCGAGGCCGCGGAACGCCTCGGCGATGCCGGTGAGCTCGCGGGCATCGACCTCGGAGGCCGGCGTCGCGGCGCCGCGCGCGGTGCGGTGGTTATCGCTGCGGCCCGTGGTGAAGCCGGCCGCGCCGGCCTCGAGCGCCTCGCGCAGGAGCGTGCGCATCGCGGCGATGTCCTCGTCGGTCGCGACCTCGTCGGCGACGGCGCGGTCCCCCATGACGTACATCCGCAGCGGGTCGTGCGGCACCTGGACGAGGAAGTCGATCGCGTGCGGCATCGCGTCGATCGCCGCCATGTAGTCGGCCACCGACTCCCAGCCCCACGGAATCCCCTCGGCGAGCGCCGAGCCGGGGATGTCCTCGACCCCCTCCATCAACTCGATGAGCAGCGCCTCGCGGCCCGGGCGCACCGGGGCGAAGCCGACGCCGCAGCTCCCCATCACGATCGTCGTCACGCCGTGCAGCGACGTCGGCGAGAGCTCCTCGTCCCACGACACCTGGCCGTCGTAGTGCGTGTGGATGTCGACGAAGCCCGGCAGCACGTGCGCGCCGGCCGCGTCGATCGTGCGCCTGGCCGGGCCGAGCGCGGCGATCGATCCCGGCGGGCCGACGAACGCGATCTTGCCGTCGGCGATCCCCACGTCGCCCGCGGCGGCAGGGCGTCCGGTACCGTCGACGATGATTCCACCCGTGATCGCGAGGTCGAGCATAGCCGACTCTTACACTGTAAAATAAGACTCCACAAGCGCCGCGTTTCGTGTTGGAGTGCGCCGCATGTGGCCGCGCCTGCTCCTCGCCTCCTTCGTCACGATGACCGTCTCGTCGACCGTCACGTCGACCACCGCTCGCGCGGGCGGTT
>JAPLLF010000995.1 GCA_026387715.1 Pseudomonadota bacterium | reverse complement strand
GCGAGCCTGGCGTGGGCGCGGCGGGTGTCGAGATCGAAACGATAGTCGTAGTGCGTGACGGTGACCGTCGCGTCGCCGGTCGGCGGCACCACCGGGACGGGTGCGTCGTCACCGCACGCGGCGACGGCGAGGCAGAGGAGGGAGGTGGTGACGCGCATACGCGTCGATACCACCGTCCTGCCGGCTCACGCCAGCGATGGTTCGGCGGTCGGCGTCGCGACCGGCCGCGCGACGGTGACGCGGAGGTCGAGGCCGAGCTCGTCGCGGAACAGGTCCGCCTTGCGGAGCAGCTTGGAGTCGTCGCGGGTCGGCCCGTCGCGGACGACCAGATCGAGCACGATCGCGTCGCCCATCCGCGTGCACACGACCTGATCGATGCGCGAGCGGTGGTCGGTGTCGAGCGCGTCGGCGACCCGCAGCAGCGCCGTCATCTTGCGCACCTGGCCGCGGAGGTCCTTGGGGATCGCGGAGTCCGCGATCAGCTGCCTGGCGCGGTCGGCGTCCTTGCGATGCACGCGCGCCATGATCGCGACGATCTCGCGGTCGGTGTCGCCGAGGCCGGGGATGCGTCCCCACCGGATCATGTACTCGCTGTGCTTGTGGTGGCCGCGCTGGTTCACGACCTCGCCGACGTCGTGGAGCAGCGCCGCGACCTCGAGCAGCACGCCGCGATCGTCGGGGATGCCGTGCACGTCGCGCAGCTGGTGGAACAGCGAGCGCGCGAGCACGCGCACGTGCTCGCCGTGCGTGGTGTCGTGATCGACGCGGTTGGCGAAGCTGCGGGCGGCGGTGAGCAGCGCCTTGTCGTGCGCGCCCTCGGCCTTGGCGCGCTCCTCGCGCGCGGTCTCGGCGAGCTCGATGAGCACGCCCTCGCGCACGCCGACGCCGGGCGCGACGAGCCGGGAGATCCCGAGCTGGCGCGCGACGGTCGCGAACACGAGGGCCGCGACGCCGAGGACCTCGGCGCGATCGCGCTTCACGCCGTACTTGACCATGCGCTCGTCGACCGACAGGCCGACGATGCCGGGGAGCGCCTTCTCGAGCGCGGCGAGCTCGAAGCTCGGCGTCGTCGGGTGGCCGTCGCCGACCAGCTTGGCGAGCGCCTCGGCGTTGCCGCCGGTCGCCGCCGCGAGGCCGCCGAGCGCGGGGTTGCCGCCCTCGCCATCGGTCGTCGCGTGCATCAAGGTCGCCGTGTAGCGCCGCACCATGCCGGCCTCGGCGTCGCCGATCGCGCCGTCGAGCCCGAACGTCTCGAGCAGCCGCACGGTGCCGACCGGCAGCGAGTAGCCACGCCACGCCGCGCCGGTGCGCAGGTTGACCTCGAGGCTGCCGCCGCCGAGATCGAGGATGATCTTGGGCTGCTGGCCGGGGAGGGCGGTCGCGAGCGCCTGGATCGTCGCCTTGCGGACGAGCCGCGCCTCCTCCTCGCCCTCGATGACCTCGAGCTCGATGCCCGCCTCGTGATAGAGCCGGTGGATCAGCACGTCGCGGTTCGACGCGTTGCGCACCGCGCTGGTCGCGACGGCGCGGTAGATCGTCACGCCCTGCGCGTCGAACCGCGCGCGGAAGTGGACGAACGCCGCGACCGCCTGATCGATGACCCCCTCGTCGAGCTCGCCCCGGGTGAACGCGCCGCGGCCCAGGCGGATCGGCACGCGCTCGGCCTCGATGCGGCGGAGCTCGGTCCCCGCGAGCTCGGCGATCACCACGCGAATCGCGTTGGATCCGGCGTCGATCGCGCCGAGCCTGCCAGTCATGGGCAGACGCTAACACCTTCTTGGAGAAGATCCCCCGGCTGCGCGGATGCTGGCTTGGCCTACTTCCTCGGCGGGCCGCCCATCGACGGCATCGCCGCCGGACCGGCATTCTCGGGGATCTTGATCTTGTCGGTCAGCGCGACGCCCTTCTTGATCTCGACCTTGATGCCGTCGGACAGGCAGAGCTCGACGGGGCGCTTGGCGAACTTCTGCGGCGCGGTCTCGATCTCGACGAACGGCGTGCCGACCGTGGCGCTGCCGGGCGCGCCGCCGTCGTACTGGACGAGCGCCTCGCGGATCGCGAGGACCTGCTTCTTCTCGTCGAGCACGATGTCGGCGTTCGCCGAGTAGTTCGCGCGGATCTGGATCTCGGCCTTGAGGGTCACGGACGCCTTGATCTCGAACTGGATGGCGCCGTCGATGAGCTTGCCCTTGGGGGAGATGTACTCGAGCTTGCCCTCGAGCTTGTCGTTCTCGATCGCCCCGACCTTGATCGTCAGCTTCATGCCCTGCTTGATCTTGGCGACCTCGGCCTCGTCGACGTGGCCCTCGAAGATGATGTCGTCCATGTCCGCGATGATCGCGACCGTGGTCCCCGGGTTGAAGTTGTTGGCCTGGATCACGCTGTAGCCCTCCTTGACCGGGACGTCGATGACCATGCCGCCGACGGTGGCGGTCACGATCAGCGTCGACGTCTTGGCCTGGCCGCGGGTCGCGCCCTCCTTGACGAGCTGGAGGTTCGAGCTCGCCGACGACACCTCTTGCTGGCGGAGCGCGTACTCGGTCCGGTACCGCTGCAGCTCGGCGTCGGCGACCACGCCGGTCTTGAACAGCGCCTCGTTGCGATCGAGCTCGCGCTTGGCGTTGTCGAACGAGATCTGCGCGGCGCGCACCGCCGACTCGGCCTGGTTTATCTGCATCGCGTCGGGGATGATCGAGATCTGGCCGAGCGAGTCGCCCTGCTTGACGACCTGGCCGGGCACCGCGGTGAGCTTGGTCAGCACGCCCGTGACCTTCGGCTTCACCTCGACCTCGCGGCGCGGCACGATCGAGCCGGTCGCGACGGTCTTCTTGATGATGTCGGTCGTCTCGGGACTCTCGGTCACGAACACGACGGGCGCGGTGCGCGACTTCTTCGCGAGGTAGCCGAACGCGGCGACGATCGAGACGATGACGCCCAGGATGAACAGCCAACCGATGATGCGCTTCATGACAAAAAGACCTATTCGGCTCGCAGCGCTTCGATCGGCTTGATCGACGCGGCGTGAGCGGCGGGCATGATGCCGGCGAAGGCGCCGGCGACGACGAGCACGGTGACGGCCTTGAGCACCGTCCACAGCTGAACCAGCGGGGGCCCGAACGGCGTGTCAGTCGCGTTCTCGAGCACCGCGGAGGCCGCTGCGAGCACGCCGACCCCGGCCGCGACGCCGAGCAGGCCG
>JAPLLF010001281.1 GCA_026387715.1 Pseudomonadota bacterium | reverse complement strand
GTACTCGATCGTCTCGGGCGAGATCGTCGGCAAGAGCGCGTCGTTGGCGTAGGGCAGTGCGGGGAGCGTGAAAACCATCCTCGATTTGTAGCCTCGACACCCACGGCAGGCGAGCGCGCGACGACGTAAAGTAGGGCCCATGGGCCCGGCTGCGCTCGGTCGAGCGCTTCACCACGTCGTCGATGGCGCGCGCTACCTCGCGACCGCGGCGCGCGCGCGGGCGAGCGATCATGTCACGGCCCGGCAGCTCGCCTGGCCCGCGCACGTGGCGCTGCCGGTCGGGCTGTCGCTCACGTGGTACGGCACGGCCGGCTTCCGGCTCGCCTACCAGGACACGGTCGTGTGGATCGATCCGTACGTCACGCGGTTCGGCCTGGGCGACCTGGCGCGGCGACGCGCCGTGCCGTCGGCGTCGGCGCTCGTCGCGCGCCACGTCGACCGGGCGGACGCGATCCTCGTCGGTCACACGCACTTCGATCACGCGCTCGACGTGCCGGCGATCGCGCGCCAGACCGGGGCCGCGGTGTATGGCTCGACGGCGCTCCACCACCTGATGGGGCTCCACGGCCTCGCGGCGCGCGCGATCGTCGTCGCGCCGCAGCGCGACTATCACGTCGGGCCGTTCCGCATCCACTTCGTGCCGAGCGTGCACAGCAAGCTCGGGCTCGGGCTCACGATCCCGTTCGCGGGCGAGATCACGTGCGAGCACGTCGGGGACCTCGCGCCCCAGGCGTACAACTGCGGCCAGGTGTGGGGGATCTTCGTCGAGGTCGGCGGCACGACGTTCTACCACCAGGGATCGGCGGACCTCATCGACGACGAGATCCGCGATCGCGACGTCGACGTCTTCCTGTGCGGGATCACGGGGCGGCGGTTCACCGACCGCTACGTCGCGCGGATCGTGCGCCGGCTCGCGCCGAAGGTCGTCGTGCCGACGCACTTCGACGACTTCTTCCGGCCGCTCGACGCGCCGATGGAGATGTCGTTCAACGTCAACCTCACGGGCTTCGCCGACGAGGTCCACGCCGCGTCGCGCGAGATGGCGATCCACGCCCTCGCCATCGGCGTGCCGATCGGTCGATAGTCCGCGCATGCCGTCGTACTGGCTCATGAAGACCGAGCCCGAGTCGTTCTCGATCGCGGATCTCGCGCGTCGGCGCACCGAGCCGTGGACGGGCGTGCGCAACTACATGGCGCGCAACTACATGCGCCAGATGCAGGTCGGCGACGGCGTGCTGTTCTATCACTCGAACGCGACCCCGCCGGGCGTCGCGGGGCTCGCGCGCGTGTGCCGGATCGGCGTGGTCGACGAGACCCAGTTCGATCCGGACAGCCCGTACTACGACGAGCGGGCGACCCGCGAGAGCCCGCGGTGGGATTGCGTCGACGTCGCCTACGTCGAGACGTTCGCGCACTACCTCCCGCTCGATCGGCTGCGCGCCGAGCCGGGCCTCGAGGACATGCCCGTGCTCCAGCGCGGGCAGCGGCTGTCGGTGCAGCCCGTGTCGGAGGCGCACTACCGGCACGTCGTCGCGATGGCCGAAACGGCGTGGACGGCGGCGGCGCCGCCGAAGCCGCCGAAGCCGGCCAAGCCGGCG
>JAPLLF010001103.1 GCA_026387715.1 Pseudomonadota bacterium | reverse complement strand
GGCAACGTGCCGCGCGCGGCCTCGGCCGGCGGGCGCTTCGAGAACAGCTCGGGTGCGGGCGTGCCGCTCGCCGGCGCCGCTGGCATCTTGCCGGTGGCACGCGTCGGGATCGGCGGGATCGTCAACGTGCGCGCGGGTGACGTGCCAGCGCGCACGCTCGGCAAGCTCTGGGTTCCGACGGGAGTCCGGGATCGCGGAAGTGGAGCGACTTCACCGGCGCCCATCGGCGTCATCAACCGGCTCTTGCGAGGCGGCGGCTTGGGCATCGAGAACATCTCGTCCTCCGACGGATCCGTCGGGAGACGTTTCGAGGTCTGGACGAGATCGATCAGTGCGTTGACAGCCGTCGACTCGGTCTTCGCCATGTGGGTGCAGGGAGGATTACGAACCTGCCTCGGTCCTGTAAAGCGAAATCGGGGAAACCGATCCCCTTCTAACTCATGGCAAATTCGTTGACCCCGGCGTGACCATACACCTAGTGTATGGCCACGCATGTCCAAGCACTTACGGCATTGTCCGAAGGTCGGACAGGACACGCTGACGGATCTTCAAACGTTACGCGACTGGCTGGCCTGCCCCACCGCGCAGATCCGCATCGAGGCGCTGATCACGCGGCTGGGGACGGTCGCCGTGCCGTTGCTGGGACGCGCGCTCGCGAGCGCCGATCCGATCCGGCGCGATGCGGCACGCGTCGGGTTTGGCTTCGCGGGCCGTGGCCCGGCGCGCACGCGGGTGGTCGGCGAGCTGCGATCGATCGTCACCGCTGCGCACGGCGGCGACGACACCAAGTCCGTCGCGCTCGCGCTGCTCGCGGATCTCGGCGCGCGCGAGGACGCGAAGTTCGATGATGCGGGCTCGATCCTGCGCCGCTCGGTCTCGCAGTTCGCCGCGCAGCTGGAGTCGCGCGCCGACATCACGAGCGCCGCGGATCTCGTCGTGCGCCAGGCGATGGACGTCCTGCAGTTCCTCTCGCTCCTCGACAAGATCGCGCCGTCGGCGACGATCGCGCTCGCCGACGAGCTCGCGGTGCGCCTCGATCTCGCTCCCGAGCTCCGCGCGAAGATCGTGGAGCTCTACGAGGCGCCCGACAAGCGCGTCCAGCGCGAGCCCACGTCGCGATCGGCGCGCCGCATCGCGGTGACGATCCTCGTCGACGCCGCCGCGCGCCTCGTCGTGATCGCGAGTCGCAAGCTCGACGCGCGTCGCGTGCGCCGATGGGCGGTGTTGATCGGCCACACCGGCCGGGTCGACGATTGTCTCTACGATATCGCCGGGCCCGACGCCGCGACCTCGCTGGTCGAGAACCTGTGCGCCGACGGCTACCAGGTCGCCAGCACCGATCGGGATCGGGCCCGCGCCATCGTCACCGGGGCCGCGCGCCGCACCGGCGCCGCGCTCACGTCGCAGTACTACTTCGGACGCGACCTCCTCGATCTGGCCGACGCGCACGTCGCCGCTCGACCGCGCTCGCTGCTCGCCCGCGTCGTCGAGCTCCTCGCCGACGGCCAGCTCGCCGAGGCCGACACGCTCCTCGATCGTTGCGATGCCGCCAACCCCGACGTCTGCGCCACGCGCGCCGCGATCGCGCTGGCACGGGGTGATCACGCCGCCGCCATCGCGCCGCTCGAGCGCGCGATCAGCCTCGATCCCGAGTGGCCGCTCCATCACTGGAACCTCGGCGTCGCGCGCTATCGCCTGGGGGACATGACCGCCACGCTCGCGCTCCAGCGCTTCGTGGCGACCAGCGCGGCGCCGACCGGCCTCTACGGCGATGCCGAGCAGCCCGGGCGTATCGCGTGTGCCGAGCGCATGATCGCCGAGCTCGAGCGACGCGCCCGCCTGCTCGAGCCGGACACCACGCGCGCGCGCGCGCGTCGCAGCCGCACGCGACGTTCGCCGCAGCAACTCTAGCCGGCGCGCGCCCGCGAAGCCTCGCCTACTTCTTGGCGGCCGACAGCGCGTACGTCAGCTTGATGCGCGTCGAGCCCGGCTGGCCACGCGTCGGCAGCTTCCAGGTCTTGGCGTGCTCGCCGATGCAGCCAGCGACCGCCGACAGATCCGCGAGGCCCGCCTTGGGCTCCGTCGCGACGCCCTTGATGACGCCCGTCTGATCGGACTCGAGGGTGACGACGACCGAGCCGCCGAGCTTCGGGTTCATGGCGAGCGAGGTCTCGTAGCAGGCCTGCGCTTCCTGGTTGTGGCGCGCGAGCAACACGCCGATCGCCTGGGTGTCGTGCTTGCCGGTACCGACCTTGGTGTTCTTGAGCGTGAGCTCGAGCGCGGCCGCATCCTTCTGCGCCTCGGCGCGACGCGCCGGGTCCATCAGGAGCGGGATCGTGAGCTCGTAGAGATCGTGCGCGGGCCCGTAGTAGCGGACGTCGTTCGAGGTCGCGTAGAGCAGGTGGAACAGCCGGCCGATGCCGTAGATGTTCGTGACGTAGTCCTGCTTCTCCTGGTCCTTGCACTTCGTGCCACACGCGGCGATCGCCTCGATCGCCTGCTTGGCGAACTTCGCGGTCTCGACCGGGGCGTCGAGCCGCACCGTGTAGTCGGCCTCGACGTACCGGATCACGACGCGATCGTTGGGCGGCACGGTGTCGCCCGCGGTCTCGAGCGCCTTCTCGAGCGCCTTGACGCCCTCGGCCCATCGCCCCGCGAAGCCGTACGACGACAGACCGAGCTTCGCGAGCATCGGGTAGAGCAGCGGCTTGGCCTTGCCGGCGAACGCGGTCACCTCCGGCAGCGCCGCCTCGAACGTCGTGTTCGTGCGACCGGCGAATACGAGGATGTCGCGCTCGAGCGCGTCGTGCGTCGGCTGATCGGTCCACGCCTTCGCGCCGGCCGCGACATTGAGCGCCTTCCAGGCGCCCGCCTCGTCGCCGGTGCGCCAGCGCGCCCACGCCATCGCGTACGCCAGCTCGGGCTGCTTGTCGGCCAGCGGCTGATCCTTGACCACCGCGAGGGCCTCGGCGTTCTTGTACTGCCAGAGCAGCGAGAGCGCCCACCACGCGCGGTTGTAGGCCGCCTCCTTGCCGTTGGGATCCTTGTTGACGAGCGCGCTCCACGCCTTCTCCGAGCCCGCGTAGTCGTCGAACAGCAGCTCGTACGAGCCGAGCATGCGGAGCGTGAGATCGTCGACCTTGCCCTCGCCCGCCGCGGTCGCCGCGTCGCGCAGCACCTGGCGCGCCTCGGTCAGCCACTTCTTCTTGGCGTCCTCGTGCTCCGCGTCGGTCTTGGCCTTGCCGTCCTCGGTCTTGAACTCGAGGTAGAGCATCGACGCGAGCTGCGCGCCGTACGCCTGCTTGAGGACCGGATCCTTCTGCGACGCGTAGAGCTTGCGCTGCTTGTCGAGGTTCGGCTTGCCCTTCGGGATCGTCGTCGGCATGCCGGGACGCGACAGCGCGCCGGGCTCGAACATCACGCCCTTGAGCTCGTACGCCGGGACCTCGATCGCGTTGTCGCCCGCCATCGCGGTCTTCGCCGCGCTGCCGCTGCCGCTGCCACTCTCGGGGGTCGTGCCCTGATCGGGTGGCGGACAGCCGGTCAACAGGACGAACGACAACGCCGCGAGAGGAAGCTTCATGCGTCGTGGTGTACCAGAACTGCGATCGGGGCGTGATATGGTCGTGCCGTTTCGTGCGCTGGCTCGTTGCTGCCCTGCTCGTCGCGTCCATACCCTCGTGCGTTCGCGTGCACGCCCACCAGCGCGAGAGTCTCGCCAAGCGCGCGATGACCGACGACCAGGGCAAGGGCGAGCAGCGCTTCAAGACCCACGAGCGCGGCGCGCGCGAAGGCGCCGACGGTGGCACCGGCCAGCCCGGCGGCGGTTGCGGATGCAACTGACCACGCGCGTCACGCTCGCGCTCGCGCTCGCCGTCGGTGCCGTCGGCACCGCGTGGGCCGACGGCGAGGTGTCGATGCGCGGCGTCTACTACAAGGAGCGCTCGACGCGCGTCATGCAGCCGATGCTCGACGGCATGTTCGAGGCTGGCGCCCACGGCATCGTCGACGCGCACCTGCTCGTCGACGCGATCACCTCGGCGTCGTCGTCGTCGGGCGCGGTCGACGCCGCGTTCACCGAGCAGCGCTACGAGGGTGGGCTCGGCT
>JAPLLF010000115.1 GCA_026387715.1 Pseudomonadota bacterium | reverse complement strand
CGATCGGGGAGGTGCCGGGCAAGATCACGATCCGCGTGCAGCCGAGCGCCGATGGCAAGCGCGTGATCTGCGAGGTCACCGACACCGGGTCGGGCATCGCCTCCGAGAACCTCGAGCGCGTGTTCCAGGCGTTCTTCACGACCAAGGACGACGACAAGGGCACGGGGCTCGGCCTGCCGGTCGCGCGGGAGATCGTGCAGAGCTACGGCGGCGATCTCGTGGTGCGCTCGGTGCTCGGCGAGGGCACGACGTTCACGTTCGATCTGCCGGGGTAGCCTGGCTCAGCTCCCCGGCATCAGCTCGATCGTGCCCTCGACCTGCTTCTTGCCGCGCAGCACGCGGTAGTCGGAGCCCCACTGCTCGACCAGCATCGTGTCGTCGCCGGGTGCCGAGTACAGCCACCACCGGCACCGCTCCACGTGCAGGCCGGGGCGGTCCTTCTTGAGATCGCCGAGCGGCCCGACGTCGCCCTGGAGCTGGCAGGTCGCCGCGCCGCGCTTGTCGAGGGTGTAGCGGACCTCGCCGACGACGATCGCCTCGGGTGGATAGCCCGTGATCGTCGTCGTGTCGTCGGTCGTCATCAGCCGCGTCGCCCCGGCCCCGACGCGCTCGATCCCGATCACGAGCCAGCGCACGTCCTTGTTGTCGACGACGCGGCCGGCGCTCCAGCGATGACCGTCCTCGTCGTAGGCGATCAGGCCCTCGCAGAGGAAGTCCTTGCCGTCGATCGTGAGGATGTCGTCGACGCGCAGGTCGCGGACCGTGCGCTCGATCAGGTTGTCACCGGCCGCGGGGAGCGACAGCTGGGGCCGCCCGCCGCCGACCTGCTTCGGGCGATCCTTCACGACGATACTGATGGCGGCGACGCCACCCACCACCGTGAGCAGGATGAGGAGGAGCAAGATCACGCGCGGACTATATACCGACCCGCTTCGCCGGCCATGATCACCGGCGCGCGCCTTGACACCTCCGACCGTCGCCGACTACACCCAACCGGCTTCATGCCCACGATGAACATCATCGAAGCCGTGCGAGATGCGCTGCGCCTCCAGATGACGGCCGACAAGCGGGTCGTCGTGCTCGGCGAGGACATCGGCAAGTTCGGCGGCGTGTTCCGCGCGACGAGTGGCCTCCACGAGGAGTTCGGCGCGGATCGCGTGATCGACACCCCGCTCGCCGAGGCCGGCATCATCGGCACCGCGATCGGCATGGCGCTGTACGGCCTGCGCCCGGTGCCCGAGATCCAGTTCAGTGACTTCATCTTCCCGGCGTTCGACCAGATCGTGAACGAGCTGGCGAAGTTTCGTTACCGCTCGGGCGGCCAGTACCCGTGCCCCGTGGTGATCAGAACGCCCGTGGGAGGCGGCATCCGCGGCGGCCACTACCACTCGCAGTCGCCCGAGGCGCTGTTCATCCACACGCCGGGCCTCAAGGTGGTGTGCCCGAGCAACCCGTACGACGCCAAGGGGCTGTTGCTCGCGTCGATGCGACAGGACGATCCCGTGCTGTTCATGGAGCCCAAGCGGATCTACCGCGCGAGCCGCGGCGAGGTCCCCGAGGGGGACTACACCGTCGAGCTCGGCCAGGCCAAGGTCGTCCGCGACGGGTCGCAGTGCACCGTGCTCGCGTGGAGCGGCATGGTGTCGATCGCGGAGGACGCCGCGAAGAAGGCCGCGGACACCGGGGTCTCGATCGAGGTCCTCGATCTGCGGACCCTGATGCCGTACGACATCCACGCGATCCTCGCGTCGGTCAAGAAGACGGGTCGCTGCGTGATCGTGCACGAGGCGCCGAAGACGTGTGGCTTCGGCGCGGAGCTCGTCGCGTCGATCCAAGAGCGTGCGATGGAGTATCTCGAGGCGCCGATCCTGCGCGTCACGGGTTGGGACACGCCGTTCCCGTATTCGCTCGAACACGAATACCTTCCGAATGCGGATCGCGTCATCGGCGCGGTTCGCCAGACCCTGGAGTGGTGAGATGGCATTCAAGTTTCACTTGCCGGATATCGGTGAAGGCGTCGTCGAGGGCGAGATCGTCTCGTGGAAGGTCAAGGTCGGCGACAAGGTCAAGCTCGACCAGCCGATCGTCGAGGTGATGACCGACAAGGCGACGGTCGAGATCCCGTCGCCGCGCGCCGGCACGATCGCGCGGATCAACTTCAAGGACGGCGATATCTGCCCGGTGGGCCAGATCCTGCTCGAGATCGAGGAGGAGGGCGGCTCCGCGCCGGCCGAGGCGCCCCGCGCGCCGCACGGCCATGCCCCGGCCCCCAGGGCGACCAACCCGCCGGTCGCCGCCGCGATGACCACCTCGATCACGTCCCAGAACGCCGCGCGCGACGGTGCGATCGAGGTGATCGACGTGTCGGCGCCGAACGAGCGCGTGCTCGCGACGCCCGCGACCCGACGCCTCGCCCGCCAGCTCGGCGTCGAGATCGGCCGCGTGCCCCCGACCGGCAAGCACGGCCGCGTCACCACCGAGGACGTCCGTGGCTACTCGCCCGCGACCGCCAAGGGGTCCTCGTCGTCGACCCCGACGCCCGCGTACACCCCGATGGTGATCGCCAAGGGTGGCGAGGAGGAGCGCATCCCGCTCCGCGGCATGCGGAAGAAGATCGCCGAGTCGATGTCGCGCTCGGTCCACACCGCGGCGCACTTCACCTACGTCGAAGAGATCGACATGACCGAGCTCGTGCAGGAGATCGTCCGCAAGAAGTACTATCACGTCGGGATCGCGGCCCAGGGCCCGAACGGGCTCGTCGTCTCCGTCGTGCGCGACGCCGACAAGCGCTCGATCTTCGATCTGTCGCGCGAGATCGAGCGCCTCGGCGACGCGGTGCGCACCAACACCGCGACGCGGGAGGAGCTGTCCGGCTCGACGTTCACGGTCAGCTCGCTCGGCAAGCTCGGCGGCGTGCTCGCGACGCCGATCATCAACTTCCCGGAAGTGGCGGTCGTCGGCGTACACAAGATCGAAGAGAAGCCGGCGGTGCGCAACGGCCAGATCGTCGCGCGCCACCTGATGAACCTCTCGATCTCGGTCGATCACCGGCTCGCGGATGGCTGGGACGGCGCGATGTTCCTGCAGGACGTCAAGTCGCTGCTCGAGGACCCGACGACGATGTTCATGGAAATGATCTAGCCGTGAACGACCTCTGGTACGTCGGCATCAACGGCCAGCAGCAGGGTCCCTTCAGCACGCAGCAGATGACCGACCAGATCCGCGCGGGTGGGATCGCGCAGACCGCGTACGTCTACGGTCAGCACCTGCCGGCGTGGACGCCGATCTCGCAGATCCCCACGTTCGCCCAGGTGTTCGCGCAGACGGCCAGCGTGCCGCCGCCGATGGCGCCACCCGCGAACCTCGCGCCGGTGATCGCCGACGAGATCGACTTCACGATCGGTGGCCAGGAGATGCAGTTCGTCGAGATCGTGCTCGATCCCGGCGAGGCCGCGATCGCCGACGACGGCGCGCTGTTCTTCATGGAGGCCGGGATCCGCATCGAACCCGGCGCCGGGCTCACCGCCTACGCCAACGCCGCCAACACCCGCCAGCGCGTCGCGTTCGCCCCGTCGCGACCGGCCAAGATCGTGCCGATCGACCTCCGCCAGTACGGGAGCGCCCTGCTCGTCCGCACGCCGTGCTTGCTCGCCGCCGCCAAGGGCATCTCGGTCGTGCCGGAGCGCGACTACCGCCGCGTGGTCGGCCAGGGGCTCGCGTTCCTCCAGGCCGGCGGCACGCTGGTCGCGCGCGAGCTCGCGCCGGGCGAGACGCTCCGGTGCGACGCCCGCGCGGTGGTCGCCCTCGAGCCCCGCCTGAGCCACGACGACCAGCCGATCACGACGATCGGCGGCCCTGGCAAGCTGTGGCTGCAGTCGCTCCGCTCGACCTGACACGGATGTCACGATCGCCGGCGATCACGTCGACGCGAAGCACGTAACCTCTCGAGATCGCAGGCGTACACCTGGTCCCGACGTTGCGAAGAGGAGGGCCATCATGCGCACCTTCCTCGTCGCCTCGACCGCGTTCGCCGCCTCGTTGTCCTCGCTCCTGTTCTCCGGTTGCGGCTGTTCGGCGTGGAACGGCGTGGGGGATGCCGCGTACCGGCGCGGCGACGACATGGCGCTGGTGTGCAGCAACGGCGGCTTCACCACGCGGATCGGCGAGCGCGAGCTCGAGGGGCGACTCGAGGGGACCCGCGTGATCGACGGGGCGACCGGCGGCTACGCGTACGACCTGGTGCACGACGGCGCGACCCTGCGGTCGAGCGCGCTCGGCGACGGCTGGACGGCGGTCGAGCTCGACGCGGTCGAGCTCGATCACGCCGACGTGTTGTGCCAGGACCTCACCACCCGCGCGTGGTGGGCCGCGTCGGCGACGTTCACGACCGCGACCGCCCTCGTCGCGCCCGCCGCCCCGACGTGTCACGACGACGCGTGCCTCGACGTCGCGCTGTTCTGCCCGGACGGCTCGGCGACCTGGCTGCCGGCCGACGGCAAGCCGACGGTCGGGACCTACCAGATCGTGGCCGGTGAGCTCGCGATGCGCGGCACCGATCAGCCGCTGGCGGGCCTGTTTCGCGCGAACGGCTCGCTCACGCCCGCCGGTGCGCGCGACCGCCAGACGACGTGGACCACGCGGTCGGTCGACCGCCTCGGCCTCGCTTGCGAGTAGCCGACGAGGCGAACGACAGTGATATGGTCGGACGATGAAGTGCTTGGTGCTCGTCGCGGTGAGCTCTGTGAGCTTTGTCGGTTGTGCGAACGCGGATCCTCAACGACAGGGACCGATGGGGCTCGAAGGCGTCGACGGGGTCGCGTGCTGGGACCTCGATGGCAACCACGAGTGCGGCCCGGGCGAGGACGTCGACGGCTCCGGCATGTGCGAGGCCGCCGACTGCGCGGGGCCCGAAGGCGCGCCAGGCGCGACCGGCCCTGCTGGCGCCACCGGAGCCACGGGCGCGACCGGCGCCACGGGTAGCGCGGGCGCCGCGGGCGCCGCGGGCGCGACCGGATCCACCGGCCCCGCCGGCCCCACCGGCCCCGC
>JAPLLF010000206.1 GCA_026387715.1 Pseudomonadota bacterium | reverse complement strand
CGGCGATGCCGCCGGCGTTGCGCAGCTGTTCGATCGCCACGTACGCCGGAGGCGCATCTTCGATCTCGACGCCGTCCTCGTCGCACTGGTCGAGCCGGTACAGACCAGGCACGCCGCTGATCGCGCGACGAAACTCGGTGTAGTCGATGTTTGCGTCGACGAAGAGCGGCGCGCCCGTAGCGTCGAGTACCTGGCAGCAGGTGCCACGCGCCGACGGCGTGCGGAATAGCCGGACGCGCAGCTTGGCGGTGCGCTTGTGCCAGGTGAACGGCTTTCCTTGTTTGTCGAAGGCGAGCGAAGACATCGGTCCTCCCGAGGACGCGGTGAGCGCGGTCTGCTCGGCAGACGGCGCGGGTGGTGGGCGTCGCTCGTCACAGCGGCCGGTGATTCGATCGTCGCCCTATACTTACCAAGGGGGGCGAGAAGCTCTGCGCTACCGCGAATCGATCAGATTCTTGGCGCGCCTCTTTTGCGCACGGCATGTCGCGAACTTCGCGAACTAATCTCGGTGGTGGTGCGGGCGCACGTGCGTGTCGCAGGATCGCGCGGTCTTCTACTTTGATCCGCACGTTCTCGTGATCGCGCGCCGGATCAATGCCGAAGAAATCGAAGCCCGCGAAAGGAAACGCCGCGCGCGGCGATCGCGTCGATACAGCTCACCAAGGCCTGCGGGCTTGGGCGAGGGCACCGGCAAATCGGCGGCGATTTGCGCGGCGATTTGTTCGCGCCAAGCACTCGTGCGTCGAATCCACTACTTGCGATTTGTCGTTCGGCGCGATCTCGAACTCCGCCTCGGCCGGTCCCACAACATCGCGCTGGACATCGCGCATGCTGCTGAGCGATGAGCAACGGTTGGAACGTCGGCGTTGGAATGGCAGGTACGGGAATCGTTCTCCCTCTGGTCGAAACGCCGATGGGGAACCGCGCGCCAGATCCTGCTGGACATGCAACGGCGTTCTTCATCTCAGCCACCGGCATCTTCGTAACCGCGAAACATGTGATGGACGGCCGTGCTTACCGCGATGCGCTCGTGGTTGTTACGATCTGGGCCGATGGCGTGCGATTCAATCCGGTGATCTACATCGCGTCGGACGAGCACTCCGACATCGCTCTTGGCGTCTGCGCGCTGGAACCGCAACCGTGGCTTCGTCCGTGGGTCTTGTCACGCGAAGCGCTTGCGCCGGGTAGTCGCGTCGCCGCGTTCGGCTTCCCTCACAATCACACGGCGGTTCGGGGTTCCGAAGCCGACCTCGAGATGAAGCTCCGAATGCACCCGGACTATCACGATGGTGAAGTGCTCGATCATCATCCGAACGGAGTGACGCTCGTGAAGGAGCCTGCGTACTCCACCACCATCGGCCCTCAGCGCGGAATGCCAGACCTCGGCGGCGTGAGCGGCGGGCCGATGATCTCGCTGACGACCGGCAATGTTCACGGGATGCTGAGCACGAGCGGTGCCGGCTACTCCGTGTGTTGCGATATCCGCCCGATTCTCGAGCGCACGATCGAGATCAACGATTGTTCGATCCGGCTCGGGGACGCCGATAGGGTCGCGCCCGGCCTGTTCCAGATCGTGTAGCGATGCTGAGATCTGCGCTCGATTCGTTCGAATCGCAGGTACGCGTAAACCTTGGCGACCGGGCGATTGAAGCACACTGGCGAGATCTCCTGCGCGCGTGTTCAGTGTCAGACCCGGACGCTAATTTCGGTCCCACAAGGAGACCTGAATGCACGAGAGCAACACGCCGCAGCAACTGGGGCGGACCGCGACGACTGTCCATGATCCTGCCTGGGAAAACGCGTTCGAGGTGCAGCTGACGGGGGAGACGACCGCGTCGCTGATGATCTACGCCAAGAAGCGAGCCGAATGGATCCAGAGGACCACCAAGCGCCACGACACCTTCCTCGCGCGCGAGCTGTATCAGGACGCCGTCACGGACACGTGGCTCGGTGACGTCACGTGGGATCCCGCGAAGGTGCCGCTGGAACTTCATCTCAAGCGGACGATCCGCAGCCGTTCCGCGGCGCGCGTCGAGCACCTCATGCAGTTCCCCGAAGATCGCGTGCGCAACCTCAAGCTTGATATGGAGACGAGGATGTCCGACGCGATGGAGGTCGGGCAGGCCACCGACCTGACCAGCTACGTCGACGTCGTCGTCGCCAAACTCTACGAGTTGGCGGGCAACGACAGCGAGGTCGTGCAGATCCTCGACTGCTTCGCCAGCGACCAGATCGAGCGCCGCGACATCATGCGCGTGACCGGCCTCGATCGACTCGCCTATCACAACGCTCGCCGCCGCTTGGTGCGGCTCGTCGAGCAACTTCCCAATGAACTGCGTGAGCGCGCTATCCGGGCGATGGCGTGAAGGAGTTGATCATGAACGAACAACAGAAGAAGAACTTCCGCATCTACGAGGCCGTCTCGCACGAGGCCGCGATGGACGCCTCCGAGGCGGGCGTCGGCCTCACCGACGAGGAGCGCACCGAGGCGTACCGCTTCGCCGAGGAGTTCCGCGCGAGCATCCGCGCCAAGCGGCGCGCGGAACGTGCCGCGCAGATGAAGGAGCGCGTCCGGCCGTCGATCCTCGTGATGGCCCGCGATGCGGTCGAGCAGTGGCTCCGCGAGCTGTTCGCGGCGTACCCGACTGCGGTCATCGCACACCGCGATCTCACCGAGCTGAGCAACGACGATCTCCGCACGGCGCTCGAAGACGCGCTGACGCTGATCGAGCGCATGTCCTGAACCGCGAACAACAGGGGGAGATATGGCGGAATCACACGACTCCGATCGGGACACGTTTACGCGCATTCTGGTTGCGCTTGCCGTCAACGACGTCGAGCCGCTGCCGACAAGATCCGAGATCGATCAGCTCGCCGACGAGGTGATCGAGTGGGAACATCGCCTGCGGTGCGAATTCCGTCGGACCGCGATCGCCGACCAGATCGCGAGGCTCTCTCGCACCGAGATCGAGGCGAGGCTCGCTGCGCAGCTCGCGCCCACGGCGTGCTGCACGCAGCTGACGTCGACGAACGCCGGCGATTCGTTCGCGCTCACCGACGATGATCTGCGCGCTCAGCTGGTCGAAGCTGAGACGTTCAGCGACCGGATGGCCGCGTAGTCATGGCCTCGCTCCGGGGTCGGAAGAAGTCGGCCGACGAGAAAGCGGCCGAAGCCGCGCGCCACGCCGCGATCCGCAAGCAGGCGATCGCGGCGACCGCGTCGCTTGGCGCGCAGGCCGCCGACGCTGCCGGCGCGATCGACATCGAGAAGCTCGCGGACCTGCTTGGCGCCGAGATCGTCTACGGCGATCTCGACGGTGCGAAGGCCCGCGTGGTTCAGATCGGAGATCGTGCGCGGATCATCATCTCGAAGAAGATCGTGGGCGTCGGTGCAATCCGGTTCTGCATCGCGCACGAGATCGGCCACCTGCTGCTCAAGCACTACGCCCAGGGCGACGCGCTCGGGCGGGCATTCAAACGCCAGCGGACGTGCTCGCCGCTGACGTCCGACGGCTCCGAGATCGAACGCGACGCGTGCGTGTTCGCGACCGAGTGCCTTATGCCCACACCGCTTGCCGGTCCCATGTGCCAGGTTGCGCCGATCTCGTTCGATCCCGTGCGCGCGATCGCGAGCGCCTTCGCCACGTCCTTGCAGGCGAGCGCGATGCGGTTCGTCGAGCTTACGTCCGAGCGGTGCGCGGTGGTCTACATGCAGCGAGGTCGCGTGCTCTGGGCCAAGAAGAGCCCCGGTCTCAACGCGTGGATTCCGGACGGTCGTGCCGTGGAGCCAAACTCAGCCGCGTCCGACTACTTCGACGACGGTCACCTGGAGGCGAGCCGGGTGCTACCTGCTGCGACATGGTTCCCGCGCGAGACGCACACCAAGGACGCGACGGTGTACGAGCACATGACGGCGATTCCGGAGCAGGGCGCAGCGTTCTCGCTATTGTGGTTGCCCAGGGTCAGTAGCGCATCACTGTCGTGATCGTCGTGGCGCGGCCTCAAAAGCGAAACAGCCCGCCATTCGCGATCGCGAGCGCTGCCCGACGCCCCTGCTCCTAGAAGTTTGGTGTTGAACACCCACCCGCGGGAACGCGCGAGCGCGCGGTGTGGCGGCGGCGATTGTGGACGCCTCCGAGGGCTGCGCGGCAGTCA
>JAPLLF010000441.1 GCA_026387715.1 Pseudomonadota bacterium | reverse complement strand
TCGCCGCGAGCGTGGTCAGCGTCGCGACGTGGGGGCGCGCGGTGGCGAGCGCGGCGCGCGCGCCTTCGAGGTCGAGCGCCGCGACGGTGATGGCCGCGCGCGCGGCGGTCGCCGCGTCGACGAACCGATCGCGGGCGCGTTGCAGGTCGGCGCGCACGGGCTTGCCGCGCGTGGCCCAGTTCTTCGGTGATGCGACGAACTTCGGCCACCGCGTGATCTCCTTCGGCACCTCGCCGATGCCGGTGACCCCGTTGGGCCCGACGAACGTGGTCGGGACCGCCAGCGAGCGCCACACCGCCACGCCCGGCGGCGGCGGCGGGAGCTTCGCGAAGCCCCAGCCGACGACGTAGGTGGTGTTGCCGCTGCCGAGGTACTCGTCGATCGACCACAGGTGCGGCTCGGCGTCGAAGATCGACACGAACGGCGCGGCCGTGGGGAGGGGAATGGTCGCGCGGATCGTCGAGCGATACTCGAGCTCGGGCGCGATCAGCACCATCGCGGCCATCGCATCCGTCATCCCGGGAGGCAGCTCGGGGTGCTGCGCCGCCCGGACGTCGTGCGCCACGAGATCCTTGCCGACCAGGTCGATCACCTCGCCGCTCGCGAGCACGACGTGCCGGCGCTCGCCGTCGAGCCGCGGCGTCGACCCCGTCGGGACCGTGCCCTCGATGCGATAGCCGGGGCGGACGATCGCGCCGCGCGCGCCGTCGAGCTCGACGACGTCGACCCGGCTGTCGCGCCATTCGCGGAACGTGCCCGTGCCGGCTCGCACGCCGTCCTGGAAGCCGCCGGTGTAGAGGCCGTGGGTGCGTGTGCGGTGCCACTCGGCGCCGGCGCCGTGCGCGCAATCGCCGGCGAGGCAGGTGGCCTGATCGGCGAGCGTGAACGCGTCGGCGTCGGACGGCGAGAAGTAGCCGCCAGCGACGACGACCTCGTGCGCATCGACGAGCCGTCCGCGAGTTGGTAGCCGGCGGTCGTCGAGGTAGCCGACGAACGCCGCGTCGGGCGTCGCCTGCTCGACGCGCACCTCGCCGACGACCAGCTGGCACGCACGATCGACGGCGATCGCGCCGCTGATCGGGTAGCGGCGATCGCCGTGGGTCAGCGTGCCGCCGGTCGCGACCGCGAGCACCCCGTGCGCGAAGTCACCCTCGACGGTCGTGATCGCCTCGGGGGCCAGGAGCGTCAGCTCACCGTGACCGTGGGGGAGGTTGCCGTCGATCGCGCCGTGGTAGCGCGCGCCGGCACACGCGCCGCGGTGCCACGTGATCGTCGACGCGGCGCCGGCCGCGACGACCTCGACCTCGGGCGTGCGCGCGGGATGCCCCAGGGGCATGGGCGTGGTGGGCGTGCATCCGACGATCAGGGACGACCCGGCGAGGACGAGCGATCTCATCCCCGACACCTACCACCGGTCCTAGCGGCGGACGTAATACACGGTCACGGGCTCACCCTCCGTCGTGTCGGTCTTCCAGCGATCCGGCGCCTCGATCGTGTAACGCGCTTGCTCCTCCGCGCCGTCGAGCGCGAACCGGATCGTGTGGCTCGCGGGATCGAGCTCGTAGCGAGCGACGAACCCGGGCGAGCGTGCCGGGGTGGCCACGAACTGGCCGGTCGTCCAGGCGCCGATCTCGAGCTCGCCCGTGGCGGTGAGGCGGGTGGCGGTGGGCGCCGCGTGGGCGTCGGCGTACGAGGTCGTGCTCGTGGTCCACGTGCCGACCACGGCGGCGTGATCGTCGACCGGGGTGGCCAGGGCGTGTGGGGTCGACGTATGCGGGTTGCTGCAGGCGACGATCAGCATCGAACACGCCAGGAGGCCCGAGGTCACCGAGATCATCGCCGTACGCTACTTGGTCGCGATCGCCGCGTCTTCGATCAGCACGTCGTACTTGTAGCCGGCGCCGAAGTCCTTGTCGGTGACGAGCTTGCCGCGCACGACGACGACGTCGCCGAGCGCGACCGTCGCGGCGGTCGTGATCGTGACGTCGTTCGTGCCGGCGGCGCCGGTGCCGTCCTGCAGGTGGAGCCAGTTGTGGTCGAGGATCCCGTTGTTGACCTTGACCACCTTGCCGCGCACCACGACGGGCTTGCCGGCGAGCGCCGTCTTGCCGGCGAACAGCTGGGCGATCGTCTGGCCCCCGGGGGCGGGCGCGATGACCTCGGTCGTGGCCGGCGCGGTCGGCAACGCGGTGTGCGGGTTGGCGGGGGCGCTGCCCGTCACCGGGAAGTCGTTGATGAAGTAGATCTCGTCGAACGTCCGGTTCAGCGTGTTGCTGCGAAACGCGACCATCTTCGACCCCGTGACGGTGCCGATCTTGGTGCCGATGGCGAGCTTGGTCTCGGGGCCGGCGACCCACACCGGGGTGGTCCCACGATCGAGCTTCGCGTAGGTGTAGCCGCCGGAGTCCATGGTCTCGACGACCGTCCCGGACACGCCATCCGCGGCCGCGGCCGCGGGTGAGGTGGTCGACGGGGTGGTCGGTGGCATGGACATCGCGGGGCCCGGGGTGGCCGGCGGGTGCGTCGCGGTCACCGTCGGCTGGACGCCGTTGAGGACGGACGGATTGTCGCGGGTGCAGCCGACCACCAGCGTGGCGAGGGCGAGGAGCGTCGTCGTCGGGAGGCGCGTGCGCATCCCGGTGGTCTACCACGGTGTCGGATCACGTGACGTGCCTGCTACCCTCGGCGCGATGAGTCCAGACGATCCGGAGCAGACCCACCCGGGCGGTACCGCGACGGTGGAGGACACCGGCGCGGCGACGACGCGTCCGGCGGATGCGTCGGGCTCCCCGGCGGGCCCGCTCGTGCTCCCTGCGGCCGGCTACATCATGGGTGAGGTGATCGGGCGTGGCGGCATGGGCGAGGTGATCACGGCGCACGATCGCCGGATCGGACGCGACGTCGCGATCAAGCGGATGCGGGGCGATGCGCCGTCGGCCGCGGCGGTCGCGAGGTTCTTGCGCGAGGCGCGGATCCAGGGCCGCCTCGACCACCCCGCGATCGTGCCCGTTCACGAGCTCGCGATCGACGCCGAGGGCCACCCGTTCTTCACGATGAAGCGGCTCGCGGGCGTCACGCTCGGCGAGCGGATGATGAAGGCTGGGCCCCAGAAGCCGCTGCTGCGGGCGTTCGTCGACGTCTGTCTCGCGATCGAGTTCGCGCACGCACGCGGCATCGTCCATCGCGATCTCAAGCCGG
>JAPLLF010000384.1 GCA_026387715.1 Pseudomonadota bacterium | reverse complement strand
ACTGGACGTACCTGTGCGCGCAGATGTCGGCGGACCTCGCGACCGGCGCGCCCGCCGCGCTCGGCAAGCTCGAGGCGATCCGCGCGGCCTTCCAGGTCCAGAGCAACGCGCGCGTCGTCGAGGTCGGCTCGTCGACGCACCAGGCCGCGATCGCGGCGGACGTCGGCGCGTTCGTGCGCGCGATCCCGCAGCCGCCGCAGGTCGGCAACTTCACCGACGTCAAGCTCGACGGCTGGATCGCGACCCGGCTCGCGGGGCGCGACAAGTCGATCAAGCTGCCGCTCACCGGCCCGACGTTCGTCGGCCTGGTCGCGCCGTCGACGTCGAGCGGCGTGTTCGAGAACCTGTCCCACAGCAAGGGCTACGCCGACACGTCCGACGACGCGCTGCTCGACTACCTCGCCGCGAGCCTCTACACCGGCCACGGCGCGCACAGCATGTTCATGAAGACGTGGGCCGCCGGGCTCGCCTACTCCAACGGCCTGCACCCCAACGTCGACGCCGGGACGCTCGACTACTACGCCGAGCGCTGTCCGCTGCTCCCGCAGACCCTGCGCTTCGTGATCGACGAGCTGTCGCGGGTCACGCCCGACGCCAACATCGCGCGCTACGCGATCGCCAACGCGTTCGACTCGCGGGTGGCCGCGAGCTACGAGGGGCGCGCCGCCGCGATGGCGGCCGATCTCGCCGACGGCATCTCGCCCGAGCTCGTGAAGACCTTCCGCTCCAAGATCCTCGCGATCGCCAAGCGGCCGGACCTCGCCGACGTCCTGTTCAAGCGCATGCGCGACGTCTACGCGCGCGTGTTGCCCGGGTTCGGTCCGCTCGACCCGGCGGCGACCTACTTCGTGATCGGGCCGGACAAGCAGCTCGACGCCTACGCGCAGTACCTCGCCGCGAACGTGAGCAAGAGCACGAAGCTCCACCGGCTGTACCCGCGTGACTTCTGGGTCATTCGCCCCTGACGTCGCCCTCGGTCCGGCATACTTCGAGGTGATGTTGTCGCCTCGGTTCGCTCGACTCGCGTTCGTTCTCTCGGTTTGCCTCCCCTTCGTCGGGTGTGGTGACGACGGCAAGAAGGCCGACGACACGACGTCGCAGTGCAGCGATGGGATGGACAACGACGCCGACGGCAAGACCGACTTCCCCGACGATCCGGGGTGCACCTCCGCGGACGACGACAGCGAGGACAGCGCGGCCGCCGCGCAGTGCTCCGACGGCCGCGACAACGACAACGACGGCAAGACCGACTATCCCGACGATCCGGGTTGCTCGGCGCCGAACCAGGACGACGAGGTCGACGACTGTCCGAGCGGCCCGGGCTGCGCCGCGTGCGGCAACGGCGTCGACGACGACGGCAACGGCCTGACCGACTACCCCAACGATCCCGGGTGCTCGTCGGCCGGCGACAACTCCGAGGCCACGGTCGATCCGATCGCGTGCGGGGCCGGCCTGACGATCCTCCCGCTGCCCGGCAGCGGCGTCGCGATGGGGACGTTCTCCGTGGCGGTCAGCTCGTCGAGCATCGTGTCGGGGTGCGGCGAGCTGGCGGGGTCGCCGGCCTACGCCTACGCGCTCGTCGTCGATCACCCCGTCGTGATCGTCGCGACGACCGCCGACAGCGGCACGACCGACACGGTCGTCGACGTCCGCGGCATGGACTGCGACGCGCCGACCGCGGGCATCGCGTGCAACGACGACATCGATCCGGTGAACTCCGTCGTGACGTCGACCGTCACCGCCAGCCTCACGACCCCCGGCACCTACTACATCATCGTGAAGGGCCACGATCCGTCGGAGACCGGCACGTTCGTGCTGACGGTCACCCAGTTCCTCGGCGAGGGCGTCGCGTGCACGCCGGCCGACACCTGCGGCCCGGGCCTCGTGTGCCGCACGCCGGTCGGCGGCACCGGCACGGTGTGCACGAAGCCCGAGTGCAGCGATGGCGCGAACAACGACGCCGACGCCGTGATGGACTACCCGTTCGATCCCGGCTGCTCGAGCCCGGACGACAACTCCGAGCTCGACGACTGCCCGAGCGGCCCGAACTGCCCGGCTTGTAGCAACGGCGTCGACGACGACAACGACGGCCACGTCGACTACCCGGCGGACCCGTCGTGCACCTCTGCGGCCGGCGGCAGCGAGGCGTGCAGCGGCGAGCAAGATCCGATCGACGCGCTGACGATGCCGACGACGCCCAGCACGATGATCGGCATGCACGACGACCGCAACTACGACCCGGCGTGCTCGAGCTTCGGCGGCGCCACCGGCGGGCTCGACCGCGTGTTCACGATCACCGTCCCGGCGACGCGGTCACTGACGCTCGACACCGACTCCGCGTCGCAGCTCGACACCGTGATCACCCTGCTGCCGACCACCTGCATGGAGCCCAACATCACGTGCGACGACGACGGCGCCGGGGTGTTCGGCGGGCCGTCGTTGCTCACCGCGACCAACCTGCCGGCCGGCACCTACGTGCTGTCGGTCGATCTCTACGGCTCGTTCACGACCCCCGACGCGTTCGACGTCCACGTCAGCGGCACCCTCGAGCAGGGCGCGAGCTGCGAGCCGGTCAACACGCTGAACGGCGCGCTCGCGTGTCCGGCGGCGAACCCGTGCACCGGCACCGTGGGCGCGCGGATCTGCGCGCTCGCCGTGTGCAACGACGGCATCAGCAACGACGGCGACGGCCTCATCGACTACCCCAACGATCCGGGCTGCACGAGCCCCGACGACCCCGACGAGACCGACGACTGCCCGAGCGGCCCCAACTGTCCGCAGTGCAAGAACGGCGTCGACGACGACGGCACCGGCGGCACCGACTATCCGAACGACCCCGACTGCACGTCGGCCGCCGACAACAGCGAGCTCCTCAGCGTGTGCAGCGAGACCGATCCGAACATCACGATCACCGGCCCGACGATGTCCGGCGACAGCGCGACGCTCCACGACGACCGGCTGTACGACGAGGTGACCTGCACGGGCGGCACGTTCACCGGCTCGACCGGCGGGGTCGACGCCGCGTACCTCCTCACGATCCCGACGCTCGAGTCGCTGCACCGGGTCGTCGCTCCTCACGCTGACCAACCCCGCGGCGGGCACGTACATCGTGCGCGTCGACGGCTACTCGAACAGCTCGTCGGGCACGTTCGAGCTCCACACGACCGGCACGCTCGCGACCGGCCAGAGCTGCGAGCCCGCCAACACGCTCGGCGGCGCGTTCCACTGCTCGGCGACGCACCCGTGCGCCGGCACCGCCGGCGCGCAGACCTGCCAGTAGCTACTTCGACAGCTTGCGGACGAGCCCGTGCGGGCGATGGCTGATGCGGTAGTCGGCGTCCTCGACCGCGACGCGCCCGCTCTCGTGGACGAACGTCAGCTCGTAGTGGATCGACGCCCCGTCGCCGGGGATCGCATCGATCGCGGGACGATCGGCGTGATCGCTCGCGTACCCGACCATCCCGGTGAACGTCATCAGGAAGTCGGCGACCCCGCCGAGCGGGTCCGTCACGACCTGCTCGAGGATCGCCGAGGTATCCATCGCCAGGCGGACGCCGCCGGGGAGGGTGATCGCGACGATCTGGGCCTTGTAGCCGTCGAGCGGGTTGCCGTCGGTCGCGAGCCACTGGATCCGGACGGGCGTCGACGGTTCCAGCCGGAAGCTTACGAGGACGCTCGGCTCACTCATGGGGCGCAGCTTAACGTTAAATCTGGTACGCAGAGGCAGCCATGATCCGCTACCTCCACACGATGGTCCGCGTGCGCGACCTGCCGGCCGCGATCCGGTTCTTCTGCGACGGCCTGGGGCTGCGCGAGATCCGGCGACGCGATCACGAGGCGGGGCGCTACACGCTCGTGTTCCTCGGCGAGAACGACACGGACGCGCCGAACATCGAGCTCACGCACAACTGGGATCACGCCGACGCCTATCCGGCCGGGCGGAATTTCGGCCACGTCGCGTACGAGGTCGACGACGTCTACGCGAGCTGCCAGCGCCTGATCGATCTCGGCTACGTGATCTGCCGGCCGCCCCGCGACGGGCGCATGGCGTTCGTCCGCTCGCCCGACCTGATCTCGGTCGAGCTGCTCCAGCGCGGCGACGCGCGCGCGCCGAGCGAACCGTGGACCTCGATGCCCAACGTCGGCGAGTGGTGAAGAAACCCGAAAAGGACGCGATCCGGGTCATCTGCACGAACCGGAAGGCGACCCACGACTTCTTCCTCCACGAGCGCTTCGAGGCGGGCCTCGCGCTCGTCGGCTCCGAGGTGAAGTCGCTGCGCGAGGCCGCCGTGACGATGGCGGATGGCTGGGTCGAGATCCGCAAGGGACAGGCGTTCCTCCACGGCATCCAGATCAACGAGTACGCGCAGGCCAATCGCTGGCAGCACGAGGTCGGGCGCGTGCGGAAGATCCTCATGCACCGCCACGAGATCGACAAGATCGCGACGAAGGTCCTCATCAAGGGCTTCACGCTGATCCCGCTGCAGCTCTACTTCAAGGGCGGGCTCGTCAAGGTCGAGCTGGCGCTCGTGACCCAGAAGAAGCACCACGACAAGCGCGCGGTGAAGCGCGAGGCCGACGACAAGCGCGACATGAATCGCGAGATGAAGAAGCACCGCCGCTGACTAGTCGCGGTGGTACGGCTCGCCGCGCAGGATCGTGTAGGCCCGATACAGCTGCTCGATCGCGATCACGCGCACGAGGCGATGCGCGATCGTGAGCTTGCCGAACGCGATCGAGCGCCTGGCGCGCTTGCGCACGACCTCGGAGTGGCCGTCGGCCCCGCCGATCGCGAACACGACCGGCGCGCCGCCGCCGTGGAGCTCCTCGGCGCCGATCACCGCCGCGAACTCGCGACTCGACATCGCCTCGCCGCGCTCGTCGAACGCGAACAGGTGCACGTTGGCCGGCAGCGCCGCCAGCAGCGCCGCCTCGTCCTTGTGCTCGACCACGGCGAACGTGCAGTACGCCCGCATTCGCTTGCGGTACTCGTCCTCGGCTTCGACGAGGTACGACTCCTTGAGTCGCCCGATCGTCGCGAGCGTCAGCTTCATGCGCTTTCGTACTGGTCGGCGAGGCTGGACCGCGCCTCGGCCGGGACCTCGATCTTCACGCGCGGCGCGTCGTTCCACAGCCCCTCGAGGTCGTAGTGCTCGCGCGCCGACTCCAGGAAGACGTGGACGACGAAGTCGCCGTAGTCGAGCAGAGCCCACTGGCCGGTGCGCGCGCCCTCCGAGGCGATCGGACGGATGCCGTCGGCCTTGAGGCCCGCGGCGATCCCGTCGGCGATCGCGTCGACCTGACGCTCGCTCCGACCCGACAGCACGAGCTGGTAGTTGCAGAACGAACACAAGGACTGCACGTCGAGCAGCACCGGGTCGACGGCCTTCTTGTCGAGCGCGAGCGCGAGCGCGCTCAGCGAGCTCTCGAGCCCCTCGCTCGACCCCTGGTGGACGATGGACGAGACGTCGTCGACGGTGCGACGGGACGCCCCCTTCGTGACGGGCGAGCCCACCTTCTTCTTCGCCTTGATGTTCTCCTGCGTGCGCGTTGTCTTGGTCATGCGTTTCTTTTCGTTTCCCTGCGGTCGAGCTTCCGTCTACGAACGAATCTGTCCGGTTCCCCGGACGACGAACTTGGTGGTGGTGAGGCCCTCGGCGCCCATCGGGCCGTACGCGTGCAAGCGGGTGGTCGAGATGCCGATCTCGGCGCCGAGCCCGAGCTCGCCACCGTCGGCGAAGCGGGTCGAGGCGTTGACCATCACCGTGGAGGAGTCGACCTCGCGCAGGAAGCGCTCGGCAGACTCGGCATCGGTGGTGACGATCGACTCGGTATGGGACGAACCATAGCGCTCGATGTGGGTGATGGCATCCCCTATTCCATCGACGACCCGGACGGCCAGGATCAGCGCCAGGTACTCGGCGTGCCAGTCGGCCTCCGTGGCGGGCTGGATCGTCCCCCCCCCGAGGCGACAAACGGCGTCGTCGCCGCGGAGCTCGACGCGCCCCGCGAGCCGCGTCACCAGCGCGGGGACGAAGGTGTCGGCGATCGCGCGATCGATCAGCAGGGTCTCGAGCGCGTTGCACACGCCCGGGCGCGAGACCTTGGCGTTCTCGACGATCGCGAGCGCGGTCGCCGGGTCGGCCGCCGCGTGGACGTACACGTGGCAGACGCCCTTGTAGTGCTTGATCACCGGCACCCGCGCGTGCTCGGCGACGTAGCGGATCAGGCCCTCGCCGCCACGCGGGATGCACAGGTCGATCAGCTCGTCGAGCTTCACCAGCGCCGCGATCGCCTCGCGATCCGTCGTCGGCACGAGCTGGATGATGTCGGCCGGGAGGCCCGCGGCCACGAGCCCGGCGCGCGCGGCCTCGGCGAGCGCGCGGTTGGAGTGGATGGCCTCGCGCCCGCCGCGGAGGATGCACGCGTTGCCGCTCTTCACGCACAGCGCGGCCGCGTCGATCGTCACGTTCGGGCGCGCCTCGTAGATCATCAGGATCACGCCGAGCGGGATCCGCACGCGCGCGATCGCGAGCCCGTTGGGGCGCGTCTCCGGCTTCTCGACGCGCCCGAGGATCTCCGGGGCCGCCGCGATCTCGCGCACCGCGCGCCCCAGCGAGGCGAGCCGGCCGTCGTCGAGCCGCAGCCGATCGAGCATGGCGGGCGCGAGCTCCGCGCTGGCGGCCAGGTCCTGGGCGTTCGCGGCGAGGATCGCGGGGCGCGCGTGGTCGAGCGCGTCGGCGATCGCGTGGAGCGCCCGGGTGCGCTGCTCGACCGAGGCCTTGGCGATGATGCGCGAGGCGGCCCGGGCGGCCTCGGCGATGCGCAGGATCGTGGTCACAGCATCACGAGATCATCTCGATGGATCGCTTCGTCGATGCCCTTGTATCCGAGCCTGGCCTCGATGGCCGCTGATTGCAAGCCCGAGATCTTTCGGAGGTCGGCGGCGCTGTACGCGACGAGGCCGCGCGCGAACTCGTCACCCGCGGACGTGGCGATGCTCACGGTGTCGCCGAGCTCGAAGTCGCCCTCGACGGCCGCGATCCCGGCGGGCAGCAGCGAGCGGCCGGCCTCGCGCAGGGCGCGCGCCGCGCCGTCGTCGACGACCAGCTTGCCGGCGGGCTTGGCGCCGTACGCGATCCAGTGCTTGCGCGACGTCAGGATCCGCTCGGGGGGGAGGAACAGCGTGCCGAGATCCTCACCCGCGAGGACGCGCGTCACGATGTCGGGCTCGCGGCCGGGCGCCACGATCGCGGGGACCCCGGTGCGCGTGACCATGCGCGCCGACGACACCTTGCTCGCCATGCCGCCGGAGCCGACCCCGCTCGTCGAGCCGCCGGCGACCGGCACCGCCTCGCGATCGATGTCGCGAACGATCGGCATGCGGACGCCGCTGGCGTCGCGCACGCCCTCGACGTCCGTGAGGATCACGAGCGCGTCGGCCGACACCAGGTTGACCACGAGCGCTGCGAGCTGGTCGTTGTCGCCGAACTTGATCTCCTCGGTCGCGACCGTGTCGTTCTCGTTGATGATCGGCACGACCCGCTGATCGAGCAGCGCGCGCAGGGTCATCCGCGCGGACAGGAAGCGCCGGCGATCGCCGAGGTCGTCGTGGGTCACGAGCACCTGGCCGATCGGCACGTCGTGGACGCCGAACGCGTGCTCCCAGTGCTGCATCAGGCGGCTCTGGCCGACCGCGGCGGCGGCCTGCAAGCCGGGCAGGTCCGTGGGCCGGGCGGTGAGGCCGAGGCGGCGCATCCCGAGCGCGATCGCGCCCGAGCTCACGATGATGCACTCCACGCCGCGCTGGCGGAGCGCGACGATCTGATCCGCGATCGCGGCGGGCCGCCCAGCCGGGCTCTCGGCGAGCAGGCGGCTGCCGATCTTCACGACCACCCGGCGGGCGGTCGTGAGGGTGTCCCGAGGGGCGGATGGCATCGCGGATTCCTGGCCGGGAGCTATCCCACATGTCGGGGATCGTTGTCCTGGAATCGATGAATGACCGTGTTAGCGTAAGCGTCCGGTAGGCACGCAATGAACGCCCTTTTGCATCTCACGCACGACTGCAACCTCCGGTGCCCGTACTGCTTCACCGGCAAGAAGTTCGACCGCGCGATGTCGTCCGAGACGGCCGCGCAGACCGTGCAGTTCGTCGTCGACTACGCCCAGCAGCAAGGCCAGCGCGCCGTGTTCTCGTTCTTCGGCGGCGAGCCGATGATGGCGTGGGAGCGGATGAAGGAGATCGTGCTCCTGGCCGAGGAGGCCGCCGCCAAGGCCGGCGTCACCGCGCTGTTCCGCATGAACACCAACGGCATGCTGATCAAGGAAGAGCACCTCGCGTTCTTCGAGGAGCACGACCTGATCTTCATCCTGTCGATCGACGGCAACGAGGCGATGCACGACGCCGAGCGCCGCACCGAGGGTGGCATCGGGTCGTTCGACACGATCGCCAGGAAGGTGCCGCGCTTCCTCGAGCACAACCCCGGGATGATGGCGTCGGTGGTCATCACGCCGACGAACCTGGCGCACACCGCCGACGGCCTCAAGTACCTGCTCGACGCGGGCTTCCGCTACCTCATCATCAAGCCCGACGTCACCCAGGCGTGGTCGCGCGCGAACATCGAGGAGCTCGAGCGCCAGTACGGGCTCGTCGCCGACGACTACATGATGCGCTGTCGTCGCGGCGACGAGGTCTACATCAACCTGTTCGACGACAAGTGGATCAACCACACCAAGGGCGCCGAGGGGATCACGATCCGGTGCGACGTCGGCACGTCGCAGATCTCGATCGCGCCGTCGGGCAAGCTCTACCCGTGCGTGCGCTGGGTGAAGGAGGACGAGGCCGACGAGGAGCACTCGGGCGTGCCCTCCCTCGGCGACGTGTGGAAGGGCTTCGCGGCCGAGCCGCTCGCGAAGATCCGCGCCGAGTCCGCCGCGCCGAAGTCACCCTGCGGCGATTGTTCGTACAACGATGGCCGCTGCGCGAACGAGTGCGCGTGCGAGCACTACTCCGCGACCGGCCGCATCGACACCCCGGCGCCCGCGCTGTGCGAGCACGAGCAGGTGATGGTGCCGATCGCCGATCGCGTGGGAAACGCGCTGTGGGCTGAACAAAACCCGGTGTTCCTTCGTAAACTGTATCCGCGGCTCACCCAGATCAGGGTGGACCGTACAGACGATTCGACCCACGCAACGACCAAGCCGACCGACGGAGCCAACGTATGAAGAAGAAGCTGCCCATGATGCCGACCGCGCGCCCGACCCCCGCCTCGGCCCAGACCGAGCTGGCGGCCAAGCCGATCGGCGGTGGATCCCGTCCGCTGTTTCCGACGCGTGATGCGATGTACCGCACGGCCGGGTTGATCGGCGGCGCGCTCCTGCTCAGCGGCGGCATCGCGAGCGCCGAGCAGAAGCCCGCGCCGCCCAAGCAGCCGACCCCCCCGACCAAGCCGGTCGAGGCGTCGCGGCCCAACCCGGACACCCAGCCGAAGCCGGACATGGAGCCCGCGAAGCCCGACATCGCCAAGCCGGATCCCGCGCTGGCGAACGGCTCGATCGACGGCGCGGCCATCGATCTCAAGAAGGCCCCGGCGTTCAAGGTGTACCGCGAGGGTGGTGGCATCGGTCCCGCCGAGGACATGTGGGAGCCGACCGAGGTCGAGGCGTTCATCAACTGGACGCTCGCGAAGGAGGGCAAGCTGGCCCTCAAGACCAAGTACAAGCTCGAGTACGAGGGCGTCTCGGTGCAGCTCGACGCGTTCGATGCCGACAAGAAGATCGGCTACATCTACGTCGACAAGCTCGACTCGGACGGCGCGCCGACCAAGGAGCAGAAGGCGAAGTTCGCCACCTGGCAGACCGCCAAGAAGGTCGCGATCCTGTTCATCGAGCAGAAGCGCAACCCGGATCAGGCGACGCTCAAGGGGCGCATCCTCAAGTTCGTCGCCGACACGAAGAAGTCGCCGATGTCGCCCGGCGCGATCGAGGCGCCCAAGCCCGCCGAGATCAAGCCCGCCGAGGCGATCAAGCCGGTCGAGCCGACCAAGCCGGCCGAGCCGACCAAGCCCGCGATGACCAAGACGCCGGCGCCGACCAAAGCGCCAGCCCCGCCGCCGGCCAAGATGCCCAACAAGAAGTGATCGCTGAGCGGGGCTGACGTGAAGCTCGCCGAGCGGGCTTTTCGCGTCCTTGAAGGTACACTCATCCGGTGACGAGCCTCGTCGTGCGCCGCACGTACCTCGACGACCAGCGCCGCGGCATCCTCGCGCGCGCGGTGCTCGGCAGCCTGGCGGGCGCGCTGCCGATTCCGTTCCTCGACGACTGGGTGATCGAGCGCGTGCTCGGCAACGGCTACCGCATGGTCGCGGGCGCCCACGGTGTCGACCTCGACCCCGACGCGGTGAGAAACCTCGTGCACGGCAACAGCTCCCCGCCGTCGATGGTCGAGACCACGGCGTCCGGGATCGTGTACCGGATCGCCGGCCGCGCGGCGAAGCGCGCGCTGTTCGCGCTCGCGACGATGAACCGGGCGCGGGCGGCGGCGCGCACGTTCGTGACGATGACGCTGTTCGATCACTACTGCGCCAAGCTCCACACCGGCGGGGCGCTCGACGGGCCGACGGCGCTCGCGCTGCGCACGGAGATCTCGCGGGTGATCGATGCGACGCCCGGCGCGCTCGCGCTGCATCCGTTCCGGCGCGCCGCGATCGCGGCGGCGCGCGCGTCGATCCGCGCGCCGCTCGAGCTCGCCGACATGGCGAGCAAGGGCGGTTTGCGACGCCTGCTCGCGAAGCGCAGCCAGGTGACGGAGGCGGAGGTCGTCGACCAGATGGATCAGCAGATCGAGCGGGCGCTGGCGAGCAAGGACGGCTTCCTGGCGCGGGCGATGGCGTCCGTCGAGGTCCAGGTGACGTCGGAGGCGAACCCCTACCTCGACGCCGTGATCGAGTCGCTCGATCGGCGGTGGCGTGGGCGGATCGCCGCACACACCACCCGCAGCTCCGAGCCGCCGCCCGTCAAGTAGCCGTTACGGCGTGTCGGTCGCGGGCTTGGGGTCGGCGGGCGTGGGGTCGGTGGGCTTGGGTTCGGTCGGCGGGTCTGCCTTCGGGGCCTTGTCATCCGTCGACTCGTCGTCCCGGTGCCGACGCTTCTTCTTCTTCGGCGGATCGTCGTCGGTCGGCTTCGCCGCGTCGACCGGCGGTGGCGTCGGCACGCGGACGTCGCCCGCGCTGCCGCTGCCCGCAAAGTGCGGGTTGGGTGGCACGGGGGAGCCGTCGAGGTTCTTGCGGATCGGGGGCGCGATGCCGTCGAGCAGGAAGTCGTGGTCGTCGACCTCGCGCTGGCGCTCCGGGGTCGCGACCACCTCGGTCGCCGCGGGCGCGGCGATCGCGGCCTTGGTCCCGATCTTGTCGACGCTCGCGTCGAGCACGACCTTCATCACCAGCTTCTTGCCGTCGCGCACGAACGCGATCGCGCCGGACAGCTTGGCGGCCAGCGGCGAGCCACTCGCCGCGTCGAGCACGACGGTGCCCTCGAGGGCCTCGACCATCCGCGCCTCGCGCCACTTCCGCTGGACGACCGCCTCGCGCCTGGGCGTGGCGGGCCTGGCGGCCATCGCGATCGCGATCGCGCGACCCGGACGTCCCGCGACCGTGGTCGCGCCCTTGTCGGTGAGCTGCGCGCCTGGTGCGACGAGGTCCCAGGTCGCCCCGATCCCGGCGGCGAACGTGTCGCGCAGCTCGGCGGGCTCGTCCGGCGTCTCCGGGGCTCGCTCGTGCCACCGCTGGTAGCGCGGCCGCAAGAACAGCCGGCCGCCCAGGAAGATCGCCTCGCGCCCGTAGTCGGCGGAGCTCTCGTACACGGCGTGGTAGGTCGGTCCGTCGCCGAGCTCGACCACGGTCTTCTCGACGAGGGTGTCGACGACCTTGCCGTCGGCCTCGATGGTGGTCGTCATCGCGATCGTGATCGCGTGCGGGCCGAGCGCCGCGACGCTCACCCGGTACGGCCGCAGGAGCGCGCGGCCCAGCTCGTCGGGGTCGGTCGCCGCGCGCCCGACGTCGACGGTCTCGACCGGGGGCTTCGGCGCGAGCACCAGGGCCCCGAGCTCCTCGTCGGGCACGCCCTGGCTGCGGTCGCAGGCCCCGAGCGAGATCCCGAGGGTCAGGACGACGGCGGCGATGGGGACCCGGATGCTCACGAAGGGACGGTCTTAGCTTTCTCGACGAGCCCGGTCAACCAGGCTACCGTCGTCCTCGGTGCTCGCGCAGCTCGAAGTGCTCTCCACGACGACCGGGGCCTACGTCTTCGTCGTCGTGCTCGGCCTCCTGTGGGGCAGCTTCGCCAACGTCTGCATCTACCGCTGGCCACCCTCGGACGAGTTTCCGGACGGGCGGTCGGTCGTCGCGCCGGGCTCCCACTGCTTCGTCTGCAAGCGGGACATCTGCTGGTACGACAACGTGCCGCTGCTCGCCTACCTGTGGCTGCGCGGCCGCTGTCGGTTCTGCGAGACGCAGTTCTCGCCGCGCTACCTGATCGTCGAGGCGCTCACCGGGGCGCTGTTCGGCGTCGCGTGGTGGTTCGCCATCGCGCTCGGCCCGATGCGCGAGTCGTTCGACGTCACGCTCGTGCGGTTCGTGGTGTCGGCGGCGTTCTGCTTCGTGATGGTGGTGATCGCGTTCATCGATCTCGACCACAAGCTGATCCTCAACAAGATCACGATGCCGTCGGTCGTCGTGTTCTACGCCGCGACCTTCCTGCTCCCGGAGCGGCGCTGGTCCGAGGGGCTCATCGGGATCGCGATCGGCTATGGCCTGCCGTGGCTCGTCGGCGAGATCTACTTCCGCGTCACCAGGCGCGAGGGCCTCGGCCTCGGCGACAGCATGCTGCTCGCGGTGATCGGCGCGTTGCTCGGCTGGAAGGGCGTCGTGGTCTCGCTGTTCGGCGGCTCGGTCCTGGGGAGCGTCATCGGCATCACCGCGCTGCTCGTGGGGCGTGCCCGGCAGGCGCCGGCCACCGAGCCAGCCTCACCGCCCGAGCCGGAGGATCCCACCACCCCGGAGGGCACCGACGCCGACGACGACGATCCAGGGATCATGCGCATGGAGCTGCCGTTCGGGCCGTTTCTGGCGATGGGCGCGCTGATCTACTTGTTCGCTGAACCGTGGATCCACTTGTACTTCGCGCTATTCGGCTGAGCGGGTTGCTATAGTGACGACGATGGGTGACCCCGCGACGGATCAGCAGATCATCGCGGGGGTCGTCCTCGGAGAACGCCTCGCGGTCACCATGTACGGTGGCATCCACCGCGCGCAGCACGCCGGTCAGCGCAACCTGCGGGGCCTCGTCATCGACCCCAGGATGCTCGCCGAGGACGGCTTCCGGCGCGCGCTCACCGATCAGCAGGGGATCCGGTCGACCCTCGCGCTCGATCATCCCCACATCGTGTCGGCGGTGGCGGTCGAGTCCGAAGGCCCCGAGGTCGTCGTCGTCACCCGGGGGACCGGCCGGTACGTCACCGCCCAGGATCTGATCAGCACGGCGCGCTCCGGCAAGCAGAAGAAGCTGTCGCCCGAGATCGCCGGCGCGATCGGCAAGGCCGTCGTCGAGGCGCTCGCGACCGCCCACGCGGCCGGGGTCGTCCACGGCGCGGTGCACCCGCGCAGCGTGCTGATCGACGAGCAAGGTGACGTGCGGCTGAGCGACTTCGTGGTCGGCCGCGCCTTGACCACCGCGGTCGCGCAGGGCGCCGACTCGTCGCTGTGGCGCGGCCTCGCCGGCTACATCGCGCCGGAGCTCGTGGTCGGGGAGGATCCGACCCCGCGGGTCGACATCTACGCGGTCGGCGCGCTGTTCTTCACGATGCTCACCGGCGAGGTGCAGCCCGGCGCGACGCTGCACACCACGCCCGCGATGGAGCGGCTCGTCATGCGCGCGCTCGACACCGACGTGTCGCGTCGCTACGACAGCGCGAAGGCGCTGCTCGAGAACCTCGTCGAGGCGCTCGAGGACGATCACTGGCAGCTCGCCGACAAGGCCGCGCTCGTCCGCGCGGCCGGGTTGCAGCAGGCCGGTGATGGGCTCGACGACGCGACCGAGGATCTGCTCGCCTCGCTTGGGAGCTCGGCCGTGCAGGTCATGCCGACGCGCCCCAGCATGGACATCCGCGCGGAGGCCGTGGCGGCGCGCCACCAGAAGAGCCCGCAGCAGACGACGGGGGGGCGCCTCGAGGCGCTGCTCGCCGATCTCGACGAGCCGAGCAGCGTGACGATCGTCGACGAGGTGTCGTCGAGGCGCGATCCGGTGGGCGACCTCATCGACGCGCGCGGCGGCCGGCGGGTGCCGTCGCTCGACGACCCCGACGAGGACGAGCCGGCCTCGCCGAGCGTGGCACCGGGGCTGCCGCCGCGGGTGCCGCGCTCCACGACCACCGATGAATCCGCGGCGCTCGATGCGCTCGCCGACCTCGACGAGTCCAGCTCGCGCGTGCCGGCTCCACGCGCGGGTGCGGCGGTCAGCGCGCCGATCGCCGTCCGGATCGCGTCGGCGGCGACCACGGCGCCACGCGACGCGACGGACACGGTCCCCGAGACGCGGATCGACGCGACCCGCGCGGCGACCCCCGCGTCGCGGCGCGCGATGGCCCCGATCGTCGATCCGATCCGCGACGACGAGCTGCCGTCGGTGAAGCTGCGGAGCCCGGTCGCGCGGATCGTCGGTGGCCTGCTCTTGCTGGGCATCGTCGTCGGTGGCGGCTATCTCGTGCTCACCAACTTCACCAAGCAGGACGAGCGCGCCGAGGCTGACAAGAAGCGGCAGGACGACCTGCTCGCGGCCAACGAGAAGGCCGCGGCCGAGGCGCGCAAGAAGTACGACGCGGCGCAGGTCGACGCCGGCTCGGTCGTGATCTCGTCGATCCCGGCGCAGGCGGGCGTGTGGCTGCGGATCGGTCGCACGCCGTGCACCACGATGATGCTGACCGGCGCGACGTCGCACGAGTTCGCGCTTCTCGCCGACGAGCGGGAGGTCACGCACGTGCAGGTGCTCGCGCAGCACTGGGCGAGCGAGCCGAAGAAGGGCGCGACGATCACGGCGACGCTCGTGCCCGCGAAGCCCGATCCGAAGACCAAGCGGCTCCCGCCGCTCGAGCTGCCGGTGCAGCCGCCCGCCGAGCACCTGGCGCAGACCGGCGCCGCCCTCGCGAGCAGCGGGCCGATCAAGCTCGAGTCGTCGCCGACCGACGCCGAGGTGTGGATGTTCGTCGGGATCACCGGGACGATGAAGTTCGATTCGCTCACCGCGGGCCGCGAGTACGAGCTCGTCGTCAGCAAGCCGGGGTTCAAGCCCAAGCGCGTGTCGATCAAGGCCGACGACTGGCGCGACAACGATCCGAACAACCCGATCGATCTCGCGAAGAAGCTATCGAAGATCGAGCGCACCGTCGAGCTCGAACCGAAGGCCAAGTAGGCACACGTGGCCCCGACCCGGACCATCCACGTGAAGTGCCCGACCTGGGAGCAGGTCGAGGTGTTCTACACACGGAAGCTGCGCAAGGGCCGCATCCTTTCGATGAAGGTCCCGTACCCGGCCGAGCCCGGCGAGAAGTTCACGCTCGGGCTCGAGCTGCCCAACGAGCTCGTCATCGCGATCGACGGGCGGGTCGCCAAGGCGGCCGCGGTCGAGGGCGACCCGGGCAAGACCTGGATCGAGGTCGAGCTGGTCGGCTGGACCGAGGACGTCGTCGCGCGGCTCAAGGCGATGGCGCTCGGCGAGGGGCAAGCCCCGCCACCACCGCCCCCGGTCGTCAGTCGCACGATGACGCCGTCGATGGACGCGTTGCCGTCGGACGAGCGCGCGCTGTTCCAGCACCTGTCGGGCGAGCTCCGCCGCCTGCGGCAGCAGCCGGTGCACGAGGTGCTCGGGGTCGCGAGCGACGCCGGGGCCAGCGAGATCCGCGCCGGCTGGATGACGCAGGTGCGCCGGCATCACCCCGATCTCGTCGCCCGCCGCGGGGCGCCCGCGATCACGCACCTCGCCGAGGAGCTCACGATCCTCTCGAACCGCGCCTACGATCGGCTGCGGGCGGCGCTCGTCGCCGAGGGCCGGGGCCGGTCGTTCGGCCCGGCGATCTCGACGACGCAGGGCTGGCTCGTCGGGTGGGAGGACATCGCGACCGGGGAGCCGCCGGTGCGGTTCGCGAGCGAGCCGGACGCCGCGGGCGCAGCGACCGAGGCCGCGTCGCCCGACGTCGAGTCGTCGGCGCTGCAGGGAGGGGAGTCCTTCGAGGCGCGTGCGCGCACGATGCTCGGCGAGGGCGACGCCAACACGGCGCAGGAGGTGCTCGCCGCGGCGCTGTGCGTCTATCCGCGCAGCCGGCCGCTGCGTTCGCTCTACTACGTCGCGTCCGCGATGACCGCGCTCGAGAAGGGCGAGGTCATGCTCGCGACCTCGCAGCTCGAGGCCGCGCTGGCCCACCACGAGGCCTGCGACGAGGCCGCGAAGATCCTCGACCACGTCCGCAAGCACGGCGCCGACGACACCGAGCGCGTCTGGCGCATGTTTGCCGCGCGGAGCGAACCATGAGTCGGGCGATCGGCATCGATCTCGGGACGACGAACTCGGTGGTCGCCGTGATCGACGCCGACGGGATGCCGCGCATCCTGACGACCCCCGAGGGCTCGACCACGATGCCGTCGCTCGTGTGGTTCTCGTCCACCGGCGTGGTCGTCGGCGAGCCCGCCCGCGAGGGCCTCGATCACAGCCCCGACCTCGCGATCTTCGCGGCCAAGCGCCTGCTCGGGCGTCGCTTCGATCACCCCGAGGTGCAGAAGCTCGCGAAGATCCTGCCGTA
>JAPLLF010000086.1 GCA_026387715.1 Pseudomonadota bacterium | reverse complement strand
CGCTCCGCAGCGCGGCGCACGAGGTGCCGTTCCCGGCCCACACGCTCGTCGCGGGCTCGGCATGGACCGTACCCGACAACATCACCACGATCACGATCCAGCGAACCATCGACCGATCATGTCATCGACGAGGCGGGAGGTGTCGCCGGGTCGAACGCCTACTTGGTGGCGCTACCCGAACCGCTCGAGCCGCTGCCCGCGCTGCCCGCATTCGACCCGGACCCCGCGGGAGCTGCCGGCATCAGCGCCTTGGCCGCGGTGTTCCTCTTGACCTGCTCCGCCGTCAGCTTGCCGTAGCAGCCCTGCGCCTCGGCCATCGTCTTCGCGGCGGTCATGCACGTGATGGCCTCGGGCCCCCACTTGTCCTCGGTGCAGTGCTGCACGCCGAGGTCCGTTATCTGCTGCGCCATCTTGTCGTCGACGCCCATCTTGGTCATCTCGGCCTTCGAGACCGCCATGCTGTTCGCGAGCGCCTTGGTGCAGTCGCCACCAGCGGTGGCCACCGCCGCGCTGCCGCTGCCCGCGCTGCCGCTCGCCGCGCTGCCACTGCCCGCGGCCATCGTCGTGTCGCTACCGCTACCGGCGCCAGCGTCCGCAGCCTTCTTCTTGCAGCCGACGGCCGCGAGCGATGCCACGGCCACGAACACGATCATCAGGTTCTTCATGGCCGGGTTTATACCTCGTGGGCGGGTCGTTCCACGCGACCCACGGTCACCGCTCCGACGACGTGGCCACGCCACAGGAGCCAGGCGGCCGCATAGCCCCACAGACCAAAGATGCGCTCGACCAGCGTGACGAAGCTCAGATCCATGGGCGCCCCATCGGAGACCGACAGCAAGGCCCCGACCCCGACCGCTGCGCCGACGCCGACCACGAGGTGGCCGACGACGATGGCCACGATCGGCGCGAGCGTCGCGAGCACGCCGACCGCACCGACGATCTTCAGGCCGCGCTGCCGGTGGAGGAGCGCGACCGACCAGAACAAGACCGCCAGCAACAGGAACGCGGCATAGAGCAGGTAGTAGCGACCGACGAACGCCGTGCCCAGCCCGAGGCAGAGCTGGACCTTCGTGATCGCGGCGATGGCGAAGCAGACCAGGCCCGCGCGATTGAGCGGCTTCTTCGAGCCCATCTCGTCGGCGAACGCCCAGACGGCGAACGCGGCGGTCGTCAGCGTGAGCAGGCGCATCGGCGCGAGCGAGCTGGCGGTGTGGGACAGCAGCAAGGTCAGGAAGGCGGCCACGGCCAGCGTGATGGCGCCGACCTTGGCGTTCAGAGAATCTGCACGACTGCTCAGGAGCGAGGGACTCATGGTTCCTCCTCTGGGTACCACCTTGCGTACGCGCACGAACGCACGCCGTGCTCGCACGCCGCACGGCGGGCGCAACCCATCGAAACCACTGGCGCGACGTTGGCGTAGTAGCACCAGCTCAGCGGGGTTCCAGCGTCGCGCCGGACAACCATGCCGCCACGCTCCTGCGAAGCGCCTCCGACAGCCCGGGGAGCGCCGCGATCTTTCGCAGGCGATCGATAACCCGAGGCTCCGGCACCGGCGCCTCGCGCACGAGCGTGGCCAGCATCGGCTCCGCGGCCGGCACGGCGTGAGGTGGGACCGTCAACCAGCCATCGGCCTGGTCGCACCAGCTGCGGCACGCGAGCTCGTCGACCTCCGCGTCGCCCGCCATCGCCAGGTGCGAGCACCGTCGCGCGAGCTCGTCGAGGCCGGTGATGTCTTCCCTGTCCCAGGGATAGGGACTGCTCGCGCGAGGACCGCTCCTGCGCTCGGGCAGGACGGCGCTGCGCTCGAGTCGTGAGGGGAGCCCGCCGCTGGCGTGCGTGCCGCCGAGGTAGATGAGCGACGTCCAGAGCTCGACGGTCTCGCGCCAGACGAACGACTTCGGAACCTGCCGTCGCAGGAGGGCGTTGTCCAGGTCGTTCAAGGCGCCATAGAACGTCACCAGGCGTGCGCTCCATCCCGCCGACCGAGCGAACCGCCGGGACAGGAGCTCGCGAACCTCCGTCCAGGACACGCGCGACAGCCACGGCTGAGCCCCTTCGTTTCCCAGCGCGCGATCGAGCGCGTCGAGCAACGCGGCGAGGGCGCCGGCGAGGGTCGAGGTGCTCGCGAGGACGGCGGCGAGCTCCCCGCGTCCGGGGCTTCGGTCTTCCGGGACGACCAGACCGGACAACGCCGTGCGCGCGCCTTCCATCGCCCGATGGAGACAGCCTGCCAGCCGCTCGAGCTCGGTCATGCCCTCCGTCGGACGGACGCCGATCAGACTCCGCGCCTCGGCACCAGGACTCGCCAGATACGACGCTCGGAAGTCGCGGGCGCGTTTCGTCGCGTCGACCTCGGTCCGTCCCCACGCGAACACGGTCTCGTCCGGGAGCACGCCGACGCGGCTCGCCCACGCGCGCCGCAGGATGCGAATGCCGCTCGCGGCGACGACCTCGCCGGCGCTGTCGGCAGGGGCACCCCGCTGCGCGGCGATCAGGTCGCCGGTCCCGAGCGACAGGCGCGCGATCCAGCCATCGGTCTCCGCGTGGAGCTTGCCGAGCTCGACGCGATCGATCGCCGCGGTCGGCCCCCAGCTGGTCGCGAGCGCCCGCGCCACGGCCTCGTCCGCGACCACCGCGTCGAGTCGGAAGTCCGACCACTCGCCGGTCATCACCAGGAACAGCACGTCGGGTACCTCCCCGACGACCGCATCCTCGGCGCCTGCGTCGGCGCCGATCGGCCCGTACGCGGAGAGGCTCGCGGGGAGCGAGCGCACCACGAGCCACGCGCGCACGGCGGCATCGGGGATCGCGTCGGCGACCCCCTGCGCCGACGCCTCGTCGCGAAACACACCCTCGATGTGCGATCCGTAGGTGCCGCTATCGACCACGAAGACGCGCATGTCCCAGCCTCGTATCATGCACGCCTGACCGCCGGCCCCTGAAGAACCGATGAGGTCCGTGGGTGATACGCTGCGGGCCCGTGCGGTTTCCTGGTCGTCGCAAGCACAAGCACTACTTCCCGGTCCACGCGCGGGATCCGCTGTTCCAGGCGGCGGGGCTCGAAGGGCCCGACCCGGGGTCGCACGTGGTCGGCATCGATCAGACGCTCGTCGACATCGACGCCCGCGTTCCGGACGAGCTGCTCGCGCGCTACGCGCTGCCTCGTGGCGCCTCCACCGTGATCCCGAACGAGCTCGCCGCGCAGCTCTACGACGAGCTGCTCGCGGCCAAGCTGATCTCGTTCGAGTTCGCCGGCGGGACCGTCGGCAACACGCTCCACAACTACTCGGTGCTCGCGGACGACGCCTCGATCCTGCTCGGCGTGATGAGCGAGGAGATCCGGCTCGGGACCTCGGGCTATCGATACCTGTCGAACACCTCGAGCCGCGTCAACCTCGATCACCTGCAGCCGGTGGATGGGCCGATCGGCCGGTGCTTCGCGCTGGTCACGCCCGACGGCGAGCGCACGTTCGCGATCAGCGAGGGCAAGATGAACGCGCTCCGGCCGGACAGCATCCCGCCGGAGGTCTTCGAGCACGCCTCGGCCCTCGTGATCTCGGCGTACCTGATGCGCTGCAAGCCCGGCGATCCGATGCCCGAGGCCACGCTGCGGGCCGTGCGCCTGGCCCGTGCGCACGACGTGCCGGTCGTGCTCACGCTGGGCACCCGGTTCGTGATCGCGGAGCGCCCGGAGTTCTGGCGGGCGTTCATCACCGAGCACGTCGATCTGGTGGCGATGAACGAGGAGGAAGGCGAGGCGCTGACCGGCGAGGCCGATCCCTTGCTCGCCTGCGAGCGCGCGCTCGAGCTGACCGATCTCGTGCTGTGCACCGCCGGCGCCACGGGCCTCTACCTCGCCGGCTACACCGACGACGCGGTCAAGCGCGAGACCCGCTATCCCCTGCTGCCCGGCGCGATCCCAGAGTTCAATCGCTACGAGTTCAGCCGGCCGATGGCGCGCGCGCGGTGCACCACGCCGGTCAAGGTGTTCGCGCAGATCGCGCCGTACCACGGCGGCCCTCAGCGGATCACGAGCACGAACGGCGCCGGAGATGCCGCGCTGTCGGCGCTCCTGCACGACATGGCCGCGAACCGGTTCCACCACGCGCGGGTGCCGAACTCGGCGAAGCACGTCCGCCCGTTCCTCACGTACTCGTCGATGAGCCAGGTCTGCCGCTACGCGAACCGCGTCAGCTACGAGGTGCTCGCCCAGGCCGCGCCGCGGCTCACGCGTGGCCTGCCGGAGCGCGAGGAAGGCCTCGACGACGAGGCGTACTGGGCACGCTGACCTCCGGAGGGCGCGGCGCTATCATCGGCGTGAGATGAAACGGATCTGGCTCCTCGTCGCGGTCGGATGTGGTGATCCGGTCGCGTCGCGCGACGCGGCGATCGCCGGCGACGCGCCGCCCGGCGACGCGTCCATCGCCTGCGTGGCGATCGACGCGGCACCGAGCACGGTCCCCAGCGGCCCGGCATGCACCGCGAACGGCCTGCCCGGCCAGTGCCTCGACGTCGCGGCGTGCACCGGGTCGCGCACGCCGGTCGCCGGCCAGTGCGCCGGGAGCGCGGCGATCGAGTGCTGCACGCCGCGGTTCGCCGACGGCATCACGTGCGATCCCGACGTCCACGTGCAGCCCAACCAGTGCCTGGTCGAGGACGCCGGCGATCCGGGATGCCCGGCGGGCATGGCCCACGTCGGCGCGTTCTGCATCGACCGCTTCGAGGCCGCGCTCGTCGACGCGACGACCGGAACGCCGTGGTCGCCGTACTTCCCGCCACCGGCCACGGCGCGCGCGGTGTCGCTCCGCGGCGCGGTCCCGCAAGGCTTCATCTCGCAGGTCGCCGCGCAGGCCGCGTGCGGCGCGAGCGGCAAGCGGCTGTGCACCGACGCCGAGTGGCTGCGAGCCTGCGAGGGCCCGAGCGGGACCACCTACCCCTACGGTGACGCGCGGCAGCCCGGCGTGTGCAACGACGCGCGCGCGGTGCACCCGGCCGTCGAGCTCTACGGCACCACCGACGCGTGGATCTTCGCGCACCTCGACAGCCCCTGCCTGTCGCAGGAGGCCGACGGCCTCGATCGCACCGGCGCGAACGCCGGCTGCGTCACCGCCGAGGGCGTGTTCGACATGATGGGGAACCTGCACGAGTGGACGGCGGATCCACAGGGCACGTTCCGCGGCGGGTTCTACGTCGACACCCGGCAGAACGGCGAGGGCTGTCGGTATGCCACCACCGCGCACGCAGCGACGTACGACGACTACTCGACCGGGTTTCGCTGCTGCGCCGACGTCCACTGAGGACGCATCGACGAGCCCCGAGCGTCGAGACCGGCGCGTGCTAGCGTCGATCGGGTGAAGCAGATGACGTGTTGCTTGCTCGTGATCGCGCTCGCGAGCTGTACGAAGGCCACGCCGCCGGC
>JAPLLF010000381.1 GCA_026387715.1 Pseudomonadota bacterium | reverse complement strand
ATCAGCGCCGCAGCCAGGCCGATGCGGCGAACACCGCGCGTGGCGAGTCGCGTGGGGAAGCCTCGGGGCTGGTCAGCCGGATGACGGCCGACGCTGGGGTCGCACGCCAGGTCACCGGCGACGCGACCGGGCAGGTGACGCAGAGCCGGACGCACGAGCAGCAGCTCCAGGCCGATCTCGCCGCCGCCCGGCAGGATCGCCAGCAGAAGTGGGCCGCGATGATGTCGTGGGCTACCAACCATCGCGCGCTCCGCGAGCAGGTCTCCGATGAACGACCGAGTGAAGAGGTCGCGCCGGTCGGTGACTTCCCCGAGCCTGCCCCGGGCGCGCCGCAGATGGCATGAGTCGCGTGGACGAACGCGTGCGCGTGCTGATCGCGTCGACGTCCCGGCTCGCGCTCCGCGATCCCGACGCGGCGTTGCGGCTGTTCGTCGAGGCCACCGCGCTCGGCGAGCTCGCCGGCTCCGAAGGGCTCGCGCAGGCCTTCGAGGCGATGGGGCGCGTGGCGATCGCGTGCCGCGACCACGCGACCGCACGCGATGCGCTCGCGATGGCCGAGCACGAGGCGCTGTTGAGCGACGATGCGCTGCTCGCCGCGCGCAGCCGCGCCACGCTCGTCGCGCTCGATCGGTTGCGCCCCTATGGCTCCTCGGCCGAGGCCCTCGCGGCCGAGATCCGCCACACGACCGATCTGCTCGAGGCCTCGCAGACCTCGACCGCCGGCGTGCCGGCGCTCCACGCCGCTCAGGCCCGGGTGGAACTTCGCCGGCGCCTCGCCGGCCCGCGCGGGCTCCCGGCCATCGGGAGGCTCGAGGTGGCCCTCGCGCTCACGGCGCTCGAGGTCGCGGTGCTCGTCGCGTGCGCGGTGCTCACCCTCGAGTCGGACGTCGACGCCCTGCTGCCGTCCGCGGTGCCCCCGACGACGCCAGCGGCGTGGGCCGAGCAGCTCGCCACCTGGCTCGCCCCGGGCTTCGAGGTCGACGGCGAGATCGACGTGGTGCTCGAGCGCCTCGTGATCGCCGGCCTCATCGAGCACGAGGCGGCGCGCCCGGGGCGACCGCGGCTCGCGCCCGACGTCGAGTCGCTGCTCGTCGGCCGCGGTCAGGCGCTCTTGCCCGCCAGCTTCCATCGCGCCATCGTGCCGCCGATCTGGCGTGAGGCTCCACCACGTGTACCACTCGGCCCGACGACGCCACCTCGCATCCTCGTGCTGCTCGGCGACGCCCCGACCGCGACCGATCATCTCGTCCACCTCGCGTGGGCGTACGGCTGGCCGCTGTGGCTCGCCACGGTGTCGGCGAGCCCGCCCGCCATCCTCTTGCGCGATCTCCACGCGGCCGTTCGCGAGGCGCTGGTCTACGACAAGCTACTCGGGCTGGTCGTGCACGCGCTCGATCCCGAGACCGTCCGGCTCCTCGTCGTCGAGGCGGCCGCCCTGCTCGAGCGGATCGTCGTGATCACGTCGGTGCGCCCGAGCGTGCCGGACGCCTTCGCGGTCGTCACGATCGACACCGCCGAGGTCGCGGCGTGAGCGACCCGGATCAGCTCGCGCAGGTCGCCATCGGGCTCGTCCAGCGTGGGGACTTCGCGGGCGCCGCCGACGCCCTCGGTCACGCGGGGCGCGCCTACCGCCTGCGTGGCCAGTTGCCCGACGCCGGGCGGGTCTTGATCGCGGGCGCGCGCATGGCGATCGCCGCCGATCGCGCGCCGCAGGCCGCGCGCTTGCTCGACGAAGCCGACGAGGCGGCGCGCGCCACGAACCAGCTCGCCGACTTGCTCGGGGCGCGCGCGGAGCTCGTCGAGCACGTGGGGAGCCCGAGCGAACGCGTGGCGGCGTGGCGGGCGTGCACGACCACCCCGGATGCCGAGCTCGCGAATCGCGCCTGGCATCGGATCGGCGCGATCGCCCGCGCGCAGCTCGACGCGGCGTTGCTGCTCGAAGCGATCGAGGCCGCGCTCGCGCTCGCGATCGCCCGCGGCGATGTTGCGACCGAAGCCGATCTGCGGATCGAGCGCGCGATCGCCGTCGCGCCGGGCGATCCAGGGCGCGCCACCCGCGAGCTCGATCGCGCGGAAGGCTTGGTCGGTGAGGACCCAGCCCTGCGGGGGCGCCTGCTCGGTCAGCGCGGCATGATCGCGTTGATCGAGGAGCGCCTGGACGACGCGCTCGCGTTCGGCCGACGCGCCCGGTCGTCGGCCGTCGAGGTCGGGGACGTGCCGGCCTACCTCGCCGCGACCTCGCTCCTCGTGATGATCCACGAGCGGCGAGGCGACCAGCTCGCCGCGCTCGACGAGATCTTGCGCGCGAGGTCGAGCCTCATCGACCTGCTGGGCACGCCCGGCGGCGAGCTGATCGAACCAGCGCTCGCGATGTTCGAGGAGCGCGTCGGCGCGGCGCGCTATCGCGAGCTCGTGCTCGCGTGGCGTGACGCACGTCGCCAGGGGCCTGCCGGCGGCTAGCTGGTCAGGTGACGGACGCGCAGGAGATCCCGTGCGACCATCCCGTTACCGGTGACCATCGATCCCGACAAGACCCACGCGGAGCTGGTCTCCGAGCTCGCCGCGGCGCGGGTCGAGATCGCTGCCCTGCAAGCCGGATCCTCGAACGCCCTCACGGACGTCGTGATGCTGCGGGCGATCGCGGATGCGATCCCCGAGCCCGTGTTCGTCAAGGATCGGGAGGGGCGGTGGTTGTTCGCCAACGCGGCCTCGCTCCGGGTGCTGGGCACGTCGCTCGATCAGCTCGTCGGCAAGGCCGACCCCGAGTTCCAGGCCGACCCGGTCATGGCGCGCCGGGTGATGGAGATGGACGAGCGCGTCATGGCGTCGGGTGTGGCCGAGGTCTCCGAGCAGGTCATGCAAACCCCGGATGGGGATCGCGTGTTCCTCGCCTCGAAGGCGCCGTTGGTCGCCGATGGTCGCGTCATCGGCGTCGTCGGCAACGCGCGCGACATCACCGCGCGGTGGCAGGCCGAGGAGGCGGCGCGCAAGAGCGAAGCCCGTGCCCGCGCGGTCATCGACAACATGGTCGAGGGCGTCCTCGTGTTCTCCGGCGGGCACAAGAGGTTCGCCAACAAGCGCTACGGGGAGATCCTCGGCTACACCGACGACGAGCTCGAGCGGCTCGAGTTCATGGCGTCGGTGCATCCCGACGATCGCGGAGCGGTCGTCCAGGTGTTGTCGACGATGCCGGACGCCGGGACGGTCACGCGTGGCTTCGAGTGCCGCGTCGTCACGAGGGCCGGCGAGGTGCGGTGGCTACGGGCCAAGGGAGGCCGCATGGTGTGGGACGGGGAACCCTCCGTGATCGTGTTCGTGGAGGACATCACCGAGCAGCGCGCGGCGGAGCTCGAGAACCGGCGCTCCGAGCAGAAGCTCCAGCGCGTCTTCGCGTCGATGGCGGAGGGCCTGTTGCTCATCGACGCGAACGACAAGATCGTCGACTGCAACCAGAGCCTGGTGCGGATGCTGGGGGCCCGGTCTCCGAAGGAGATCATCGGTCGGGGCACGCACGAGCTGGTGGTCGCGGGCGACGCCCAGGTCCAGGAGCGGCGACGCCGCGCCGCGCGAGGCGAGCCCTCGACGACCGCGAGCTACGAGGTGCGCCGCTTCGACGGGACCACCTTCGCCGCGGAGTCCGACTACTCGGCCGTGCTCGACGACGACGGTGCCCGCGTGTTCATGGCCGTCACGGTCCGCGACGTCAGCGAGCGCACGCGGCAGGAGGCCGAGCGCGGGACGCTGCGCGCGGCGTTGCACCAGGCCCAGAAGATGGAGTCGGTGGGACGGCTGGCCGGCGGCGTCGCGCACGACTTCAACAACATGCTGGCGGTGATCCTCGCCACCGTCGAGCTGGCGGTCGAGCAGGTCGCGCCGGGCTCGCCCGTGTACGAGGACCTCAGCGAGATCCGGACCGCCGCGGGCCGCTCGGCCGAGCTCACGCGAAACCTGCTGGCATTCGCGCGCAAGCAGACCATCAGCCTGGAGCTCGTGGATCTCGACGCCACCGTGGCGAGCATGCTCAAGCTGCTGCGGCGGATCATCGGGGAGAACGTCCAGATCGACAGGCAGCCGTGCCCGGGGTTGTGGCCGCTCCACGTCGACCCGTCCCAGCTCGACCAGGTGCTCACCAACCTGTGCGTCAACGCGCGGGACGCCATCACCGACGTCGGTACGGTGACGATCGAGACCACCAACGTCAGCCTCGACGCGGCCGCGTGTGCCCCATACCCCGACGCGAGGCCCGGCGACTACGTGCGGCTCGCCGTCCGCGATGATGGCATCGGGATGGATCCCGACACCCAGCTCCACCTGTTCGAGCCGTTCTTCACCACCAAGGAGACCGGCCACGGCACCGGGCTCGGGCTCGCGATGGTCTACGGCATCGTCAAGCAGAACCGCGGCTTCATCGAGGTCCAGAGCGCGGTGGGCCGCGGGACGACGATCGCGATCCATCTCCCGCGCTACCTGGGACCGCAGGAAGTGGAGGCCGCGCCGCTGGTGATGCGACCGCTCCAGCGTGGTGGCGAGACCATCTTGCTCGTCGAGGACGAGGCCGCGATCCTGCGCGTGGGCAAGCGGATGCTCGAGGGGCTGGGGTACGTGGTGCTGCCGGCGCCGTCACCCCGCGAGGCGTTGCGCATCGCCCAGGAGCACGTGGGCGAGATCCAGCTGCTCGTGACCGACGTGGTGATGCCGCAGATGAACGGCCGCGACCTGGCGAGCCGGATCCGGACCCTTCGACCGCAGGTCAAGCACCTGTTCATCTCGGGCTATCAGGCGAACGTGATCGCCAACCACGGCGTGCTCGATCCGACGATCCACTTCCTCCCCAAACCGTTCACCAAGGAATCGCTGGGATCCAAGGTACGCGAGGTGCTCGACACCCCTGCGGGCGACGAAGCTACGCGTTCGACCGCATCAGCTCGGCCAGCCGGTAGCTGAGCGCCACCAGCGTCAACCCGCTGTTCGCGATCCCGGCGGCGCGCAGGAGCGAGCCGTCGCACACGACCGTGTGCGGCAGCTGCGTCGCGGCGAAGAAGGCCAGGCCATCGCTGGTGAAAGTGTCGCCGGGCGATGCGACGAACTGGTTCGCGGTGCCGGAGTGGTGGGCCGCGTTGCGGAACTCCCAGCTCGGCACCGGCAGGAGCTGCTTCTCGAGGATGTCGCCGGCGAACTCGGCGAAGAACCGATCGACGCTCGCGCTGTACGCGCGCAGCTCGTCGGGGGTGACGTGCCAGTTGAGCGTCGGGCGCTTGCCCTTGGCGAGCTGCACGCCGCGCGTGGGCAGCGGGGTCTGCTCGCCGAGGATGAGGATCGAGTAGTAGTCGCCGCGATACCCCAGCCGGGTCTTGAACAGGATCGCCTCGCGCACGGCCTCGAGGTTGCCGAGCAGCATCATGATCTTCTTCGGCGAGAACGGATCGTTGCGCAGATCGGACAGGATGTAGCGCGCCGGGCCGGAGATCGAGCCGAGCCGGAGGTCGATGGCGGGGCGCAGGTAGACGACGGTCTTGAGGTTGGCGTCCTCGTAGACGAGCCCGGCGCGCACGTCGGCGGCGCGGGTCGCGGTGGACGAGATCGCCTTGAGCCGGCTGCCGGGCTTGAGCCGGATCTTGGCGACGTACGCCATCGGGTGGTCGTGGTAGCCGGCGCAGAACGCGTCCGGCTGGCCGAGCGACTGCGCGAGCAGCACCGGCGTCGCCAGCCCGCCCGCGGCCAGCACGAAGTGGTCGGCCTCGACGCGCTCGACGCCGCGCTCGCCGCGCACCTCGACGTAGCCGGGCCCGCCATCGGCGCCGGGGACGATCCGCTCGGCGTGGCCGTAGACGACGGTGATGGCGTCGCCGGGATGGCGCGCGTTGGCGAGCTTCCAGACGTTGTGCCGCGTCTGCGGCAGCACCATGTGCGCGACGGTGCACTGGCCGCGCTCGAGGCTGACCTTGTTGGCGTTGCGTGCGCGGTTGCAGTCCTCGAGCTCGGTGGGTGACAGGAAGAACGACCACGCCTGGTCGTAGTACGCCGCCAGGCCACCCTGCGGGATCCCGGCCTTGGCGAGGTCGTGGTCGTCGAGCTCGATCAGCGCGTTGTGCCAGTAGTTGGTCGTGCCGCCGAGGCCCTGGGCGCGGTTGATCGAGGTGTTGAGCTCGCCGGTCGGGCAGTCGACGTCGTCGAACAGGGGCTTCTTCTTCTTGCCCTGCTCGATGACGGTCACCTGGAAGTCGTTGCGGAGCAGGGTGCTCAACACCGAGCCGCAGAGCCCCGCTCCGATGACCGCGACGCGCTTCTTCATGCGCGGCGGATGGTGACATGACGACAAAAAAAAACGCGCTACCGACGACCGGTAGCGCGCTTTTCAGGAAGACCGATCGCTCAGTGGTGAGCGTGCTTCGCGTGGTTGGTGTCCTTGGTGAACGTCATGTCGGTCGAGTGGCAGTCGTGGAACTCGGCGTGCCAGACGTCCTCGTGGTCGACGAGGAGGACCGAGAACTTGCAGTGCGGCGCGTGGGCGACGGCGCTCTCGCCGGTCTTGATGTGCGCGAACTGGACGCCGCCGGTCTCGTCGAGGTGGACCTTGTCGTCCTGGAACAGGAAGACCACGACCTCGTGGCCGGTGTTGTTGTGGACGTTGAGGTCCTCGCCATCGTGCTTGTCGTCGGCCTGGGCGTTGCCCGAGACGACGAAGGCAGAGACGGTGGCGAGGGCGAGGGCGAGAATGGAATTGCGAAGGCTCATGAGTCGCCCAGTCTTCGCTCCGAGCGCCCACGGTAACGACCGGGCACCTTCCTGACATTCCGGACCGGCAGCATTGGCGACAGACCGGGTTCCTTCCTGACAGCAGACCGGCAGCGTTCCTGACAACAGACCGGCAACCGTCCTGACATCGCGGCCACTCGCGACGACGGTCGCGGGATGTCGAAGAAGATCTACACGGTCAGGTTCCGCCAAGAGTTCATCGAGACGTGGACGCGGTACGCGGGCACGTTCATCGACCACTGCGATCGCTGGGGCGTGTCGAGGCAAACCGGCTACGACTGGCTGGACAGGGTCCACCTCGGGGGCTTCGAGGGACTGGAGACCAAGAGCAGCGCGCCCCACGAATGCCCGCACACAACACCCGACGCGATCGTCGACCACGTGATCGCGGCGAGGAAGCTGCATCCGACCTGGGGGCCGCGCAAGCTCGGCCCGTGGCTGCTCGCGCGACATCCGGCACTCGAGCTCCCCGCGCCGAGCACGATGGGCGAGATCTTGAAGCGAGCAGGTCTTGTGCCTCAGCGCCGTCGTCGGCAACGCGTGCCGCGATACTCCGAGCCGTTCGTCGCGGTCGAGGCGCCGAACGACGTCTGGACCACGGACTTCAAGGGCCAGTTCCGGACCCGCGACGGCAAGCTCTGCTACCCGCTCACAATCGCCGATGCGTATAGCCGCTACTTGATTCGCTGTGATGCGTACCTCTCGACCGACGGCGACTGCAAGGCGAGCTTCGCGTCAGCGTTCGCGGAGTACGGGATGCCGCGCGCGATTCGCTCGGACAATGGGACTCCGTTCGTGGCGAGTCGCGCCCCCGCCGGCCTCTCCACGTTGAGCGTGTGGTTCGTCAGGCTCGGCATCACGCCCGAACGCATCGCTCCGGCGTCGCCGTGGGAGAACGGGCGGCACGAGCGAATGCACAGGACGCTGAAGGCCGAGACCACCCAGCCGCCGCAGGCGAATCGCAACGTGCAGCAGCGCGCATTCAACGCCTTCCGCCACGAGTTCAACAACGAGCGTCCCCACGAGTCGCTCGGGCAGAAGCCTCCAGTGACCGCGTTCAACACGTCGAGTCGGCCGTACCCGACGAGGCTGCCCAACCTGGAGTACCCAGAGGACTACGAACTCCGCAGCGTCACGACCTGTGGCCACTTCCGATGGCGCGGGCGCGGCATTTGGCTCTCGACGACACTTGGTGGCGAGGTCGTGGGCCTCAAGCAGATCGACGATGGAATCCTCGAGGTCTACTTCGGCCCGATTCTCCTCGGCACCCTGCACGAGAAGAACCCCAGGGTCGGCCTCGTGAAGGTCGGCGACTGATCCCGAATGGCGAAATCTTCGTTCGTGTCCAGAGGGATCCCGGTCCGCCGTCAGGAAGGCTCCCGGTCAGCAACTCGTGAGCACCGCACCATCGTGTCCAGAAGGCTCCCGGTCTGCTTTGTCAGGAAGGCTCCCGGTTGAACACACCTGGGTCAATCGCCCGGAATCGGTGCATCGTTAAGACTCCATTGCGGAGGGGGAAAGATCCCTCGAAATGAATGAATTCGGACGAGGCACGTCTCCTCTTGTTGGAAGTGGGCACGGGCGCGTGCCGGGGAGCGACGATCGCTCAGTTGACGGCGGTGACCGGCGAGGTCACGACCATGACGTAGTCGAACCGCGCGGACACGCTGCGCGTGAACAGGCCGACGCGGTTCACCGCGGCGGTCGCGCCGGCCTGGACGTCGAGCGGCGTGGTCGCCGCGCTGCCATCGCAGTGATAGTTCGTGCCGACGCGGGTCGACACGAACGACGTCGTGTCACCGACGTTGGCCGCGGCGGGCTCCGAGACGAGCGCGGCAGACGCGCCGTTGTCGGCGATCGTGAAGATCTCCGTGTTGCTCGGGTCGATCCCGAACACGCACGTGATCCCCGCGCCGGTCGCGACGTCGAGCTGGTGGCCGACGCCGACCGGCCGCGGGACGCTGGTGCCGATCAGCGCGTCGATCGTCACGCGGGTGGACACGGTCTCGCTCTCGATCGGCGGAGCCGACACGATCGTCAGCGCGCCGCGCGACTGGAGCGTCGACGTCACGATCGCCTGGCCACCAGCGAACGTCCAGCTGCCGTCGATCTGGACGGCCTCACCCGCCGGCATCGAGGCGAAGCCGTCGAACAGCACGAGGACATCGCCGGCGATGGTCGGGTGCGGATCGCACGCGTCGCCGACCCCGTCGTGATCGGTGTCGAGCGCGACCGCGCCATCGGCGACGATCGGGCACGGATCGCACCCATCGCCGAGTCCGTCGGCATCCTCGTCGGCCTGCAGCGGGTTCGGGGTGGTGGGACAGTTGTCGAGCGCGGTCGCGACGCCGTCGCCGTCGGCGTCGTCACCGGCGAACGCGTCGCTGCCAGGATCGAAGTCGATCCGACCGCAGCCGAGGACGAGGACGAGGGCGAGGAGAGGACGGCGAGGCACGCGCGCCGAGCATACACGCCGGGATCAGCGTGCCGGGGCGCTGACCGACAGGAAGCCGGCTGGCGCGAGCGCGGTCGCGAGCATGACGTCGTTGAGGTCCTCGTGGCCGCGGTACGTCCGCGCGCCGCGATGCTTGGGCTCGCGCCAGAACGCGACGATGGCGGTCCGCAGCCGGGCGTAGCGTGTGAACCCGCTCGCCTCCATCGCGTCGGTCGCGGCGAGGCCGATCGCGAGGCCGAGCTCGCGGAACGCCAGGCGGTGCTCCGCCGACGAGCGCAGGTCGGGCTGCACGACGTAGCGCTCGAGCCCGTGCCGCGCGCCGGCGAGCAGGGCGTCGCGGAGCTCCGGATCGCGGTCGAGCTGGGTGAGGCGATGGGCATCGACGAGCAGGCCTCCGATGCCGAGCGGATCGCCGGTCGCGAGCGACGCCACGTCGATCATGCCGCGGTAGTCGGCGACCGCCGCGGCGAGATCGATGCCGGGCAGGTCGAGCCGGCGCGCGGTCGCCTCGAGCTGGAGGCAGGTGAGGTAGCCGTCGACGGGATCGTGGTGTCCCATCGAGGCGACCTGGGGACGCGTCAGGTCCACGCTCATCTTCCAGTACATCCGCCGGCGGCCGCGCGCGTCGTACACGAAGCGCCGGTGGGCGACGTCGGCGAGCTCGCAGGCCCACCGCACCAAGTGGGCGAGCCCTCGCGCTCGGCGCGTGGCTTGCCGATGCGCAGGCCGCCGCGCGTCGGGTGGTCCTCGCCTTCGGCCTCGGGCAGGCCGCTGATCCAGCTGTGCCGCGCGTCGGCGTCGTCGGGGCGGTGGCGGCCGAGCTCGTGATGGACGCGATCGATCAGCTGCACCGCGAGCTCGGGCTGGCCGAGCCCGACGAAGTTGCACGCGGCGAACGCGTCGGTCCACAGGTAGCGCCGATGGGACCGAGCGCTGCGCACGCCGGTGCGCTCGGCGAAGCTCGCCATCAGCTCGATCGGCGTGGGCATACTCGCAATATGGGAGCGCCCCTCGCGAATGCAAGCGCGCCGCGCTAGCGTGCGTCCCCCTGCGCCGGATGCTAGGTTTGCGCAGCCGGGGCGTGCTCAGCCCTCGAGCGCGGCGCGCGCGCGCGCGATCTCGAGCGTGTGCGCCGCGACGAGCCGCTCGGCGGCGGCGAGCCGCGCGCGGTAGACCTCGAGCTCGGCCTCGAGCTGGTGGAGTTGGTGGGTCGCGGCGTCGCGGGCGGCGCGTGCGGCGGCGGCGGCGGCCTCATTGGTGCGCCGGGCCTCGGCCTCGACCTCGTGGACGCGCGCGCTGCGCCGCTGCTCGGTCTCGTCGGCGACCGCCCGGTGGTAGGTGACGGCGGCGGCGCGGCGGGTCTCGGCGAGCGCGCGATGGCGCGCGCGGCGCGTGGCGACCGCCTCGGGGGTCGGCGCCGCGATCGCGAGCCGCGCGCGGAGCGCGTCGAGGTCGCTGCCCGAGCTGTGGATCAGTCGCGCGAGCTCGCCGTGATCGAACCACGCGCCGTGCTCGGGGCACTCGTCGACGACGACCCCGGCGGCCATCCGCGCGGTCATGATCGTGCCGCGCGCGTCGGCCGCGCATGCGGGACACGCGATCTCGTTGCGCCACCACACGCCCTCGCCGACGGTCCACGCGAGGTCGTCGAGCTGGGCGAGCGCGGGCGTCGCGATCCACAGGCCCTCGCAGCGCTCGCACAGGAACACGCCGTGCTCGAGGTCGTCGAGCAGCTCCGCGCACCGCGGACACACCAGCATCGGGGACGGCGTGGCTACCGGGCTGCTCATGGGGCGAGCATACGATACGCTCGCCACCCATGACCGCGACGCTCCTCGTCAGTTGTCCCGACCGCAAGGGCATCGTCGCGTCGCTCGCGCAGCTCCTGTACGGCCAGGGCGCGAACATCCTCGACGCCGACCAGCACTCCGACGAGGTCGCCGGGATGTTCTTCCAGCGCATCCGGTTCGACGCGACGGACCTCGATCGTGCCGCGCTCGAGGTCGCGCTCGCGCCGCTCGCCGCCGAGTTCGGCATGGCGTACCGGCTGGTCTACAAGGAGACCGTGCGCCGCGTCGCGATCTACGCGTCGAAGCTCGAGCACTGCCTCTACGATCTGCTCGTGCGGCATCGCGCCCGCGAGCTGCCGTGCGAGATCGCGATGATCGTGTCGAACCACGCCGAGCCCGCGTCGATCGCCGACCATTTCGGCGTGCCGTTCCACCACCTCGCCCCCAGGGACGAGGCGCGCCACTTCGCGATCCTCGACGACGCCCGCGTCGATCTCGTCGTGCTCGCGCGCTACATGCAGATCCTGTCGCCGGCGTTCGTCGCGCGCTACCCGTCGCGGATCATCAACATCCACCACTCGTTCCTCCCCGCGTTCGTCGGCGCGAACCCGTATCGCCAGGCCTACGAGAAGGGCGTGAAGATGATCGGCGCGACCAGCCACTACGTGACGGAGGAGCTCGACCAGGGACCGATCATCGAGCAGGCGACGGTCCGCTGCGCGCACGGCGATTCGATCGACGACCTCGTGCGCAAGGGCCGGGATCTCGAGCGCCACGTGCTCGCGGCGGCGGTCCGCTGGCACCTCGAGGACCGGATCCTCGTCTACGCGGGGAAGACGGTGGTGTTCGACTGATGTTCCCGGCGGAGCTGCGTCCCGACGCGACCGGCCTCGCGTTCGTCGGCGGCGTGCTCGACGTCGCGACGATCGAGGCGGCGTACGCGCGCGGCCTGTTTCCGTGGCGCGGCGGCGTCGACATCCCGTGGTACCTGCCGGATCCGCGCGCGGTGCTGCCGGTCGGCGGGTTCCGCGCGTCGCGCTCGCTCGCCAAGCTGCGCGACGCCGGTGGCTTCGAGGTCGCCTTCGATCGCGACGTCGTCGGCGTGCAGCGCCGGTGCGCGACGACCGCGCGACGGCACGAGGACGCGACGTGGATCTCGCCCGACATGATGGCGGTCTACGCGGAGCTCGTGGCCCGGGGCATCGCGCATGGCGTGGAGATCCTGCGCGACGGCGTGCCGGTGGGTGGCCTCTACGGCCTGGCGTTCGGCCGGTTCTTCCACGGCGAGTCGATGTACTACGTCGAGCGGGACGCGTCGAAGCTCGCGCTGTGGGCGCTGTCGACCGCGCTCGCCGCGCGCGACTTCGAGCTGATCGACTGCCAGGTCCCGACCGCGCATCTGACGTCGCTCGGCGTCGAGACCTGGCCGAGCACGCGCTACCTCGCGCGGCTCGCCGCGAATCGCGACGTCCCGTCGCGCCACGGCTCGTGGGCGACGTGGACGCCCGCGTGGTGATCAGCCCGTGATGTCGAGCTGCGTGTTGAACGCCGGATCCGCGACGTCGTCGAGGTCCGCGCGAACGCCGAAGTCGTACTTGCAGTCGGTGCTCGTCAGCGGACCCTCCATCGGGATCTTCACGGTGAGCGGGAACTCCATCACCTTGCCGGCCTCGAGCATCACGCCCTCGCTGCCCTGCTGGTTGAAGCGATAGAAGATCGCGTGCCCGTCGTGCGCGACGGTGCGCCCGTCGGCGAGCGGCTGCGCCCACTTGCCCATCCAGCGGACGTCGCACACGACGTAGTTGAGCTTGTGCGTCTGCTTGCCGCCGGTGAGGCGAACCACGGCGATCAGATCCTCGCCACGCTTGGTCGGCTTCTGCTTGATCTCGACGACCATCGTCGGCGTGCCGACGCCCGCCGCGGCCTTCACTTTGTCCATGAACCCCATGTGATTTCTCGCTCCTTTGCAGGCACGGTAGCGCATATGGCAGGACGGATCGCGGTGGTCGATGAGGCCAATCACTTCGTGCGGTGGGAGCTGCGTCACACCATCCACGAGCAGCGCCTCGTGCACCGCAGCGTGCACGTCCTGGTGTTCGACTCGGCAGGCCGGCTGCTCGTGCAGCGTCGGCACGCCGACAAGCAGACGTTCCCGCGCTACTGGGACAGCTCGTGCGCGGGGCACGTCGAGGAGAGCGACTACGGGGTGGGCGCCGGGCTCGACGACGAGCTCGCCGAGGTCTACCGCGCGGTCGCGGTCCGCGAGCTCACCGAGGAGCTCGGCATCGTGGTCGACGTCGAGCTGATGGCGTGGCTCGCGCCCGAGCCTGGGGTGCACTACGAGCAGATCGCCCTGTACCGCGCGCGCAGCGACGGGCCGTTCACGCTGCAGGCCGACGAGGTCGAGGAGTACCAGCTGCTCGCACCCGCCGAGCTCGCCGTGCTGTTCGCGAGCGACGAGCCGGTGACGCCGACGCTGCGGTACCTGTGGGCGAGGTTCGCCGCTACGCCTTGATCGCGCGCGCGAGCTGCTCGAACCGATCGAGGATCGGCGCGGCGCAGTTCGTGTTGTCGAGCCGCGAGATGTGGCGGATGCCGGTCGGCGACGTGATGTTGAGCTCGGTCAGCATGCCGCCGATCACGTCGAGGCCGACGAGGATCTGGCCGTATTCGCGGAGCGTCGGCGCGACCGCGGCGATGATCTCGCGATCGCGATCGTCGACGATCGCCTTCACCGCGGTGCCCCCGACGTGCAGGTTGCCGCGCGCCTCGGCGTCGCCCGGGACGCGCAGCACCGCGCCGACCGGCTCGCCATCGACGAGCACGATCCGCTTGTCGCCGTTGACCGCGTCGGGCAGGTACTTCTGTGCGAGCGTCCACCGCGTGCCCGCGCCGGTCGACGTCTCGAGGATCGACGACGCGTTCGGATCGCCCTGGCGGACGACGAAGATGCCGAGCCCGCCGAACCCGTCGACCGGCTTGACGACGATCGTGCCGCCCTGAGCCTCCTGGAACGCGCGGAGCTCCGCCGTGGAGCGGGTGACGATCGACGGCGGCGTCAGCGTCGGCCAGCGCAGCACGGCGAGGTGCTCGTTGAGCTCCCGCAGGCCGCGCGGATCGTTGACGAGCAGCGTCTTGCCGCGCGCGTGATCGAGGATCCACGTCGCGTGCAGGTACGCCACGTCGAGCGGCGGATCCTTGCGCATCAGCACGACGTCGAAGTCGGCGAGTCGCTGGTGCTTGCGCCCCTCGAGCTGGAACGCCTCGTGCGCCGTGGCCGCGGGCATCACGATCGTCAGCACCGCGTCGACGACCGCGTCGTCGTTCTCGAGGCCGAGGTGCTCGAGCTGGCAGGTCCACACGTCCCAGCCGCGGCTCGCGGCCTCGAGCATGAGGGCGTAGGAGGTGTCGCCGGCGAGGGCCAGGCGATCGAGCGGGTCGAGGATGAACAACGCGCGCATCAGGTGCCGTCCGTGGAAGGGGTAGCAGTGGGAGCCGTGGGCAGGGGCGCCGCGGGATCGTCGGGCGCCTCGTCGACGCCGACGCCGACCTTGGTCGGCAGCAGGTGCTCGAGGCCGTGCTTGCGCAGCCGGTAGTACAACGTCGAGCGGTTGATGCCGAGCATGCGCGCGGCGCTCGCGATGTTGCCGCGCGACTTCTCGACCGCCGCGACGATCTCCTTGCGCTCGCTGTCGAGCAGGCGCTCCGCGAGCGACTTGCCGTCGTCGGTCGTCGCCGCCACCGGCGCCGGAGCCGGCGTGGACGTGAGGTTCGGCGTCGCGTGGGCCTGGACCGCCTGGTTGCCGCGACGCCCGAAATCGAGGTGCTGGGCGGCGACCGGCGTGCCGCGCGACAGGATCATGGCGCGCTCGATGATGTTCTCGAGCTCGCGGACGTTGCCCGGCCAGTTGTACTCGCGCAGCTTGGCCATGCCGTCGGGAGCGAGCCCGGTCGCCGGGACGTTCATCTGGCGCGCGAACTTGGCGATGAAGTGGTTCGCGAGCGGCGCGAGATCGTCGACCCGGTCGCGCAGCGGCGGCTGGTTGATCGGGAACACGTTGAGCCGGTCGTAGAGGTCCTCGCGGAACTCGTTGTCCTCGATCATCTTCTCGAGGTTGCGGTTGGTCGCCGACACCAGCCGGACGTCGATCTTGATCGTCTCGTTGCCGCCGACGCGCTCGAGTTCGCGCTCCTGCAGCGTGCGGAGCAGCTTGATCTGGACCTCCATCGGGAGGTCGCCGACCTCGTCGAGGAACAGCGTGCCGCCGTCGGCGAGCTCGAACCGCCCGCGGCGGCGCTCCATCGCGCCGGTGAACGCGCCCTTCTCGTGGCCGAACAGCTCGGACTCGAGGATGCCGGGGGCGAGCGCCGCGCAGTTGACCCGCACGAACGGCTTCTCCTCGCGGGGCGAGTTGATGTGGATCGCGTGGGCGACGAGCTCCTTGCCGGTGCCGGTCTCGCCGCGCAGCAGCACGGTCGACGTCATCGGCGCGACCTGCTCGATCTTGGACAGCACCTCGCGGAGCGCCGGCGAGTCGCCGATGATGTTGCCGAAGTCGAACTCGCCGTGGAGCTGCTGGTTCAAGTACCCGGTGTACTCGGCGAGCTGCGCCGCGAGCCGCTTGTTCTCGCAGGTGAGGTGGTACCGCTCGATCGCATATTGAAGTACGCCGCGGACCTCCTTGGCGTCCCACGGCTTGGTGATGTAGCGGTAGACCTGCCCGAGCGTGATCGCCTCGACGAGGACGTCGACGTCGGTGAACGCGGTGAGGATGATGCCCACGGCGTCTGGCTGGCGGTTGCGCACCTCGCGGAGCAGCTCGACGCCCGTCATCTTGGGCATCCGTTGATCGGTGACGACGACCGCGACCTCTTTGGTTTCGAGGATCTGGAGCGCTTCGGCGCCGCCGGACGCGGTCAGGATGTCGAACGACTTCCGGAAGTTGAACCGGAAGGCGTCGAGGTTGTCCTGTTCATCATCGACGACGAGGATCGGGTACCGCTTCACGTCGAGCGCCACGGGACAGGGATACCACGCCATGTAGGAAAATTGGCCACCACCTCGCGTGAGCTTTACCGTTTCAAAATGGTTCGCTCACGTCGTCGGCCGAAGCCGTCGCCCTCCCCGGCGATGGTCATGCCCCGCAAGCCGATGGCGATGGCGCGACGGGTCTCGCTGTTCGCACGCGAGGTCTCGATCAAGATCGCGCCCGCCGCGGTCGATCTGCTCCACGGCGCCGCGCGCATGTTGTCGGAGGGGGAGCTGGTCGGCGATCGCTACTCGGGCTCGACGATGCTCACGATCGACCTCGCCAAGACGAGCCATCGCATCAGCGATCCCCCGACGGCGACGACCGCGCAACAGGTCGCGTTCCTGTACGCGGCCGACGAGCGGTGCCGCGATCAGGCGAGGAGGGTGGCGATGGGCGAGGCGCGCCGGCACGCGGGCTGTGACCTCGCGACCCCTCATGTCGATGTCGAGAGCCGCGCGCGCGGCTCCGAGCTGCACTTTGAATTCAACGTCGAAGCCCTGCGAAGGAACCAACCATGATCGAGCTGTACAGCCTCCGAGATGTCTCGCGGATCCTCGCCTTGCAGGAGTCGCGGCTCCGCTACTGGACGCAGGTGGGGTTCGTCGGACCGACGGTGCGCAAGGGCGGCCGCTTCTACTACACGTTCTGTGACCTCTTCGCCGTCAAGGCGTCCAAGGACCTGCTGGCGTGCGGGCTGACCTTGCAGCGCGCGCGCAAGAACGTCGAGGCGCTGCGCCGCGCGCTTCCGGAGACCACGCACCCGACCTCGAAGCTGCGCGTGTGCAGCGACGGCGAGACGATCGTCGCGCTCGCCGACGACGCGGCGTTCGAGCCGATCGGCGGCCAGGTCGTGATGGCGTTCAACGTGCCGACCTTCGGCGAGCACGTCACCCGCACGCTGCAGCTGCCGCGCGCCGGCGTCGCCCCCGAGGAGGTCGCCACCATTGTTGGCGAGGACGGCGCGCCGCTGCCGACGCCGGTGGAGACCACCGAGGCCAACGGTGGCACGACCGCGTATCGCTGCTTCGTCGAGGCGTGCGCCGCCGAGGATCGCGGCGAGTCGACGATGGCCGAGCACCTGTTCCGCCAGGCGGTCGAGCTCGAGCCCAACATGGCGGCGTCGAGGCCCGCGGGCTGTACGAGCGCGCGCTCGAGCACGATCCGGCGCAGCCCGAGGCGCGCTACAACCTGGCCAACGTCCTCGAGGACCTCGGTGAGGTCGAGCTCGCGATCGGCGAGCTGCGGCGCGTGTGCGTGGCGACGCCCGAGTTCGCGGACGCGCACTACAACCTCGGGATCATGCTCGCCGCGGTCGGCGGCGCGGCCCAGGCGCGCCAGCACCTCGAGCGCTACCTCGAGCTCGACGGTGGCAGCGAGTGGGCGTTCCACGCGCGCACGTTCCTCGACCGCGCGGCGTAGCGAACCGCCTCATGCCTTCGAAGACGTAGACGAAACGTTGGGGTCGTTTTCGTCTACGTCTGCGTTTACGGTTGCCTAGATCATCTCGAGCACGTCGGCGACGTCCCGCCGCGGCGCCGGGTGATGCACGGGGTCCTCGGGGATGCCGATGCGCAGCACCATCTGCGGGAAGCCGATGCCGGGGATCATCTCGCCGATCTGGGCGCGCGAGCCGGGCACCTCGAGCACCTGGTTGAGGAACGACGCCGACAGCCCGAGGCTGGTGGCGTGTAGCAGCACGGCCTCGAGCGCCTGGCCGCACGCGATCCAGTCGACGCGATCGTCGGTCGGCGTGCCGATCACGAACACCACGGGCGACTGATCGATGTGGTCCTCCTCGAGCTTGCCGAAGTCGTTTCCGAGCGACGGCGAGCGGATCGTGCGGGCGACCGTGAACGGCAGGTTCGAGCCGTACTCCTTCTCGACGAACGGGATGCCGTCCTTGCGCCGGCTGCCGATCGGGTTGAGCCAGCCGGTGAGCTCGGCGCGGAACGCGGGGTTGCCGAACTGCGCGCGATCGGCCTCGTGGACGAGGTGCGAGATCAGGTGCTTCTCGTCGGGGGACAGCCGCACCATGGTCGCGCCCTCGGCGGTCGCTGCCGCGATCATCACGTCGGTGATCGCGCTCGCGACCGGACGGGGCAGGAACGAGCGGCGGTTGGTCCGCCGCAGCGGGATGGCACGCATCAGCGCGAGATCGGTCTCGGTCGAGATGTGTGGCGCGCCGAGGTGGAGCGTCGCGACCAGATCGCGGTCGACGTCGTCGGTCAGCATCACCGTGACCTCGTCGACGAACCCCATCGCGCGCACCCCGACCCGCGCGTTGTACAGCGCGCACGCGCAGCTCTGCAGGCGCTGGCGACCGTCCGCATCGATCACCGGCAGGTGGCGGGCCGGATCGGTGTGAACCTCGAGCACGTCCTTGTGGATCCGGAACTTCCACGGCTGGGTGTTGTGGGAGCTCGGCGCCATCACCGCCACGTGGACCACCTGACGGAGCACCTCGGCGGGCGGGATCATCAGCATGGCCGGGAGGGCTGCAAGGCGTGATCCGCCGGAAGTGCGCGCTTCCGTGCCGATCCTGCGCAGGTCCTTCGTGAGGCGCACCGGACCGTGCGGATTTTGCGCGGGTCAGCGTTTCGGCAGCGTCACGAGCTCGATCGTGCCGTCCGGACGCCGACGGGCGATCGGGAACCGGCCCCGCTGGCTCAGGTCGATGGGCGCCGGATCCGGTGGCGGATCGGCGTGGACGCGGGTGAACACGCGGGTGCGGCGCTGGGTCTCGGAGGTCTTCACCACAACGATCCGATCCACAGCACGGCGGCCGCGAGCAGGACGACGAGGGGCTCCCAGGTCCGATCGAAACGAGTCACCCCCGGACCTCGTGCACGCCGTTGGCCAGTCGCACAGTCGAGCGATCTCGATGAGTTGCGGGACATCTGGCCGCAGGCGGGCGACCCGAGCGGGTCGCCGCGGACCCGCTGCTACGCGATCAGGGTCAGGTAGCAGTAGACGTACGGCGCGATGAACAGCACGGCGTCGATCCGATCGAGGATGCCGCCGTGGCCGGGGAGCAGCGCGCCGGAGTCCTTCACGCCGGTCGATCGCTTGATCAGCGACTCCGCGAGGTCACCCATCTGGCCGAGCATCCCACCCGGGATCGCGAGCAAGAACACGTGGTGCCAGGCGAGATCCCAGCCGGCGATCAGCTTGAGGGCGACGACGCCGAGCACCGAGCCGAGCAGGCCGCCCCACGCGCCGGCCCACGTCTTCTTGGGCGACACCGCCTCGTAGAGCTTGGCCTTGCCGAGGAAGCGTCCGGCGAAGTAGCCGCCGGTGTCGGCGATCCACGCGATCAGCAGCACGCAGATCACGTAGTCGCCCCCGTGGCTCGGCCCGCCCGCGACGTGGAGGAGCGAGAGGAACGTCGTCAGGAAGCCGCAGTACACGATGCCCGCGACCGTCGCGGTGAACCGCTTGGCGACCGTCGTCATGTCGCCGAACCGGAACAGGTAGTAGAGCCCAGGGCCGAGCAACACGAGCGCGATCGGCACCGCCGAGCCGAGCTGCGCCGACGTGGCCACCAGGGTCGAGGTCGGTTGATAGTGCGCGACGACGAGCGGGTGCAGCCAGAAGAACGCGGCCGAGGCGACCGCGCCGATCAGGATCGACGGCAGCCGATCCGCCGGCGGCAGCGTCATCGCGAAGAACTCCTTCATCGCGAGCAGCGACGCGATGAACATGATCGCCCACGTCAGTTCGTGCCGCTGCCAGTGCAGCGCGAGGATGAGGATCGGCGCCGCGACGACCGCGACGAGGAAGCGCTGCGCGAGATTGCCGAGAGCCAAAGTGCGCGCAGCTAACTACACGTCGGAGCGATCGGCAAGCTGGGCGGACGTCAGCCCGAAGCGCCGCTCCCGCCCGCCGAACGTTTCCAGGCAGCCCTGGAGGTGGGCGCGGCGAAATTCCGGCCACAGCACGTCGACAAACACGAGCTCGGCGTAGGCCAGCTCCCAGAGCATGAAGTTCGAGATCCGTTGCTCGCCGCTGGTCCGGATCAGCAGATCTACCGGCGGCAAGCCGGCGGTCGGCAGGTAGCGCTCGAAGCGTTCGACGTCGATGTCGTCCGGCTTGACCACGCCCGCGGCGACGTCCCGGGCGCAGGCCCGCACCGCGCTGGCGATCGACTCGCGGCCACCGTAGGACAGCGCGAGGGTGAGGACCATTCCTCGATTGCCCGCGGAGGCGGAGCGCAGCTCGTCGAGCGGTCCCTTGACGTGCGGGGGGAGCCGCTCGGTGTCCCCGAGGCCCTCGAGGCGGATCTGGTTGTCCAGGATCTCGGCGCGCTCCTCGATGATGAACTCGCGCAGGAGCTCCATGAGGCCCGCCACCTCGTCGGCCGGGCGCGCCCAGTTCTGCGACGAGAACGCGAACAGCGTGAGCGCCTCGACGCCGAGCTCGCGGGCGGCGCGCGTGATGTCACGCACGGACTCGGCGCCGGCCCGGTGCCCCTCGAGCCTGGGCAACCCGCGCAGCTGCGCCCAGCGGCCGTTGCCATCCATGATGATCGCAACGTGGCGTGGAAGTTCTGGGGTCATCGTCGAGCATTCGGGCAGTAGCACGCCGGGTGCGAGCGTTGCAACGGCACCATTGATCCCGTACGCTCGATGGAAGCCATGGGCATCTTTTCCAGACTCGGCACGCTGATCAAGTCGAACCTCAACGACCTAATCTCGAAGGCTGAAGATCCCGAGAAGATGCTCACGCAGGTGCTGCTCGAGATGCAGCAGCAGCTGATCGAGGCCAAGAAGTCGGTCGCCATCGCGATCGCCGACGAGAAGAAGCTGCAGAAGCAGTACACGGCCGAGACCGACAAGGCCAAGGACTGGGAGCGCAAGGCGATGGTCGCGGTGCGCGCCGGGGACGACGGCCTCGCGCGTCAGGCGCTCGCACGCAAGCAGGAGCACGAGACGATCGCGACGCAGTTCCAGCAGCAGTGGATCGCGCAGAAGCAGGCCGTCGAGAAGCTCAAGGACGCCCTTCGCCTCCTCAACAACAAGATCGAGGAGGCCAAGCGCAAGAAGAACCTCCTGATCGCGCGGAAGAAGCGCGCCGAGGCGCAGCAGCAGATCGCGAACACGATGCAGGGGCTCGGCGACACCAGCGCGTTCGACACGTTCGATCGCATGGCCGAGCGCATCCAGCTCATGGAAGCCGAGGCGGAGGCGGGCGCCGAGCTCGCCGGCGAGCTGTCGGGCGACACCCTGGAGTCGAAGTTCCTCGCCCTCGAGCAGGGCGGCGCGAACGAGGACGACGCGCTGTCCGATCTCAAGGCGAAGATGGGCATGCTCGAGGCGCCCAAGGGTGGCGAGTCCAAGCAGCTCGGCTCCGGCGGCGTCAAGGCCGCGGCCAGCGCCGACGACAGCAAGGCGACCCCGTCGTCCACGTCGATCGATCCGTCGCTGTCGGGCCTGTCGGCCGAGGACCTCAAGGAGCTCGAGGATCTCGACCTGTCCGCCGAGCTCGATGCGGCTGACAAGGCCGCCGCCGGCAAGAAGTAGGCGGAGCGAACAATCGAGCCACATCGCCCCAACGTGAGGGCGCCTCGTGGTTTACGATGTCGGCGTGGGTTCGGTCCGGCTCGAGCTACGCTTGGCCAATCTGTCCGAGTGGATCAAGATCTTCGATCCGCGCGATTGGACCATCTTCGTCCCGTCCTCCGACAAGCACGACAAGGGTGAGACGCTGCGCGTCGACCTCGACGTCGGCGGCTGGCTCGTCACCTTGCGCGGGTCGGTCGTCGGGCACCGCGACGAGCCCAAGGGCGTCATCGTCGCGGTCTCGGGCAACGAGCGCGACAAGATCAACTACCTCAACGGGTTCGTGCGTGGCGGGCTCATCAACCTGCGCGGCACCCGTCGCCTGCCGCTCCGCCTCGCGGTGACCTACGGCGCGGTCGAGGGACCGGCGAAGACGTTCACCAAGGATATCAACGAGGAGGGCGTCTTCCTGTTGACCGACAAGCCGCTGCCCGAGACCTCGCAGATCCACATGCTGGTGACCGTGCCGGGGCAGGCGCAGCCGCTGTCGCTGATGGGCAAGGTCACGCACACCGTCACGCCGCACGACGAGCAACCCGGCATGGGGGTCGTGTTCGATCTCGACGACGGCCAGCGCGCGCAGCTCGTGCAGGTCGTCAAAGATCTCGAGGAGCAGCTCCGCGCGGGGTTGCTCGCGCCGACGATCGAGTAGATCCTCCGGCGTGGCTCGTCGCGCGACACGCGCCGTCGATCGGCTCTCGTCCTCGGCGGCATTCCAGCCGGTGACGTGGCGCGACGGCGTGCACCTCACGGCGACCGCGATCTGGTGCGACGCCCGGCGCCGGCGCGACGTGTGCTTCGTGTCCTCGGTCGAGCGCATCGGCAAGAGCGGGCACGGGCAGCTGATCGCCACGGCGACGACGCTGGCGTTGCTCGGCGCCGACGGCAGCGGCGGTCACCTCGCCGTGCCGCTCCGCCAGAAGTTCACGCTCGGCACGATCCGGCTCGAGCTGATCCCGTCGGGCCGCGGCCTCGGAGCGGCGGCGCTGCACGTCGACGTCGCCGGGCGTACGGTGATGTACGCGGGCCCGGTGCGCACGAGCGCGGGCGGGGCTGGCGAGCCCGCGGAGGTGCGCGCCGCCGAGGCGGTCGTCGTCGCGGCGCCGTTCGGCGAGCCGCATCACCAGTTCCCGGCGATCGCGACCGTCGCCGAGCAGCTGGCCGCGTGGGCGCGGGGGGCGCTCGCGCAGCGCCCGCTCGC
>JAPLLF010001002.1:669-3899 GCA_026387715.1 Pseudomonadota bacterium | reverse complement strand
CTCTTACTTATCAGACATAGAATTCTCCGAGGATTGCTTCAATGGGGCCGCCGACTATCGTCGACGGAGAGAGGGCTGCTTGGCCAATCTGCGGCAGCCGGGCATCGCTTCAATGGGGCCGCCGACTATCGTCGACGGAGAGGGCGCGCCCTGATTCGGCAACGCGTACGAGCACTTATAACACAGTTCGCGAGTGGGTCGGAGACTGATCAAAAGTGACAAAGGAGTGGTGCCCGAGACCGTGCGATATACGAATAACTTCAGCTGGTTCGGTCGTGCGAGCGGTCATGCAGGCGGCGGAAGCACCTGGCCGCTCGCAACGTCGGACACCACCCTCGATCGTTCTGCTATTCGATTGTCACAGAGCATCAAACGATGATCGTGACGCGCTCGGGGTTCGAATAAGCGCGACCGATGGAGGATACACAGATCGCCGCTCGGCCGTCGACGGGGCCAAGGTCGATCACGAGGATCTGGTCGGTGTCGTGGTCGACCAGGCCGAACAACGCCGCGATGAGCTCGACGCGGCGGCGATCCGTGAGGTCGCATCGAAACACCGAGTACTGGAGATGGTCTCCGAAGCCGCGGAGCATGCGGTACACCAGCGTGCGACGACGGTCGTCCGTGATGTCGTAGGTGACGAAGTATCGATTTCGCATGCGTTACCGCGTCGCGAACGGCGGGTACTCCGCGAGCTCGCCCGAGAGGTGGCGCGCGAGCAGGCGGATCTGGACCTCGATGATCCGGCGATAGCTGATCCGGTACCCGAACACGGGGTGGGTCGCGAGCTCGTCCATCCTACGCTCGTAGGCACGCAGAAAGGCGGTTCGCCCGGTCGACGTCAGCGACACCGCCCCTCCCCTGCGGATGAAGTCGCTGGCCTTCACGACCCCGGTGTTCACCGCGCTCAGCACGACGGAGTCGACGATCAGCGGGCGGAACTCCTCCATCACGTCGAGCGCGAGCGCCAGGCGGCCATACCTCGGCTGGTGATAGAAGCCGAGGTACGGATCGAACCCGACGGAGATCAGCGCGACCGCGACGTCCTTCGCGAGGATCGCGTACCCGAACGACAGCAATGCGTTGATCGGGTCGCGCGGCGGCCGACGATTCCGCCCGTCGAAGTCGAAGGCCATGCGGGCGGACTCCGCGGGCGGACGGATCATGCCGCTGAAAGCTTCGAAGTACAGGCGAGCCGCCGTGCCCTCGATCCCGAGCAGGGACTCGAGGCTCGTGGCCGCTTCCGCGGAAGCGACGAGCTCGCGCATCCGATCGGTGGTGCGTCCCGCGTCTTCGACATTTCGGCGGACCATCGTCCGGCAGTTGCGGATCTTCACGGCCGTGAGGCGACGGGCGAGCGCCAGGCAACGCTCGCGTGAGGCGGCTGCCTCGAACTGCTGGCGGCGAAGATCGATGTTCTTGTGGTCCATGCCCCGCGTGATGCCGTAGAGCCACCCGCCGCTGGACAGATACGACACGGTGATCCCGCGCGAGCAGAGCTCCTGAAGTGCCTGCGTCGAGATCTGGACGTTGCCGAACAGGGCGACGTGGGAGGTATTGCCGATACGGGCGTGCTCCTTGGTGCCGTCGCGCAGCTCGACCACCAGCTCCTCGCCACGCTTGCCGACGCGCGCACCCGCCGACTGCACGTACAGCGGCAACGCGTCGTCACGGCCCGGGACCAGCCGGCGAACGCGGCCCACCTCGACCACGGGCTCCTCAGCCTCCACCACCCGCTCGCCACCGTCGCGGATTCGCAGGAGGTTGACCTCGTCGGGGAGGCAGATCCCGACCAGCGAGCACCGCGGACACTTCGGGCTGTCCACCAGCGGCGGCGGTGGCGTGGGTTGGGCGGCCGTGACACGCATCTCGGCGAGCAACTCGAGAGTGCGAGCTCGCAGCGCGGCGTCGATCGCGATGTCGATCCGTTCGCGCGAGGCGACGAAGTACAGGATGCCGTGATCGACTCGATAGCCGTTCTCCTCGAGGATCATGGCCTGGACGCACAGCTGAACCCGCTCGGGCTCCCAGGCTCCCTCCGCGAGATCGGGGGCCTTGCCGCGCTTGTAGTCGATCGGCGTGACGAGATCGCCGTCCGCCTCGACGAGGTCGATCCGAGCGATCAACCCGGCGATCGGCGCGGACAGCATGAGGGATCGCGCGTGGAATCGCGCGCCCTCCATCTCGTCGGGACCAGGCAACGCACCTCCCTCGGCGTCGACCTTGCGATGGTGGAACCGACCCTCCACCGTGTCCGCGCTGTCCGCGAAGTCGCCCTGCACCCACTCCAGGTAAGCGAGCCGTGGACAGTAGGTGTGCTCGTTGAGCATGCGAGCTGGGACCAGTTCGGGGAGCGCAGCGTTGCCAGGATCCATCGCACCACGCTACGGCTGGTCGCTGTCAATGGACGTCAACGTTTCGCCGCCGCCGCGCGAGGGCGACGCGTATCCGGCGCGGCACTACCCGCACGAAGGAGTCCCTTGTGGGTGTGACCGATAGCGGCGGCATGGAGCTCGGTCACGCGGGTCGCGAGCGACATCGGCTCCTCGACCCGCACATCCGGACCGAATCCCATGATCAGTCGCGTCAACTCCTCGGGCGCCCCGACCTCCATCGTCAGCCGAACGCCGCCGTCGTCGGTGGAGGTGGCGACCGCGCTCGCATGCCAGCGTCGCTCGAGGATCTCGCCAGCGACCGCAGGGGAGAAGCGCAGGATGACCCGCTCGCTTTGCGGCCGTGCCCACAACCGAAACGCGTTCCGCATCGCCGCGACCGCGTCGCGGTGGGGCACGAAATCCATCACCGTGTCGGTGACCGCGAGGATCCGGTGAATCGCGAAGGTTCGCAGAGCGTCGCGGCTCCGACACCACGCGACGACGTACAAGGACTCGACCGCAGCATCCCAGTGGAGAAAGGCGGGCTCGATGGTGCGTCGGCTCTCGACCCCGTCGGGCTTGCGATAGTCGATCGCGAGAGCGCGCCGGCAGCGGATCGCTTGCAGCACCGTGTCTAGCACGGTGCGATGCGCGCGATAGTCAATCGGCGCCGTGTCTCGCGTGCGCCAGACAGTCTCCTCGATGGGAAGCGGCACCTGCCCCTTCGTCGTGGCGAGCTTGCCCCAGAGGTTATCGAGCCCGCGCCCCACCGGGGTCTCGCGGAGCCCGGGAGTTAGCTGGCGTGCGACAAAGAGCGAGCACAGCTCCTCGGTCGACACGTCCGCTGCCACAGCC
>JAPLLF010001002.1:0-659 GCA_026387715.1 Pseudomonadota bacterium | reverse complement strand
GACCGTGATCCATCCGTGATCGGGGTGTTCGATCGGGACCCCCGCTCCTCGCAGGGTCTCGACGTCGCGATACGTAGCGCGCCAGTTCCATCCGCGGCGCTCGGCGAACTGCCGGAGGTTGATGCCTCGCTTCGCCCGTGCCATCGCCACGAGGAGCGTGATGCAGCGAACGACCTGTGTTTCCTTCGCAGGATAGCGGGACACGAAGCCAGCGTACGCTCGAGGTCTGATCTCGACGTCCAACACCCGAATCGCGCTGGGATTTTCGAGACAGCGACCTCGCCCACACCAGCAGGGGCGATCGTGGTCGCGCCCGAGCGCGCGTCCAGCGCGAGGTGGCGTGGGGCCCGGCGATTGTGTCTAGCACTCCGGCCACACCACCGCACGGAGCGCCCCCTGGGCCTCGAGCAGGGGCAGGCCTTGTCATCGCCAAGCGCCGGACCCACTGCCACCTCGCGCGCAGCGCGCTCGGCTCGCGACCAGGATCCGCGAGCGTCAGTCTTCGAGCGCGAGGGCGCTCGCGATGCGCGGCGCCTCGAGACACTGGTTGCCGATGAGGTCGGCGCGCATGCGTTTGTGCTTGTCGTAGACCTTGTAGTGCGGCAGCGCCGAGATGTCGTAGGCCTCGGCGACCGCCGAGAAGCCATCGCCGACGTCGA
>JAPLLF010001163.1:1063-6572 GCA_026387715.1 Pseudomonadota bacterium | reverse complement strand
ATAGATCGAAGTCACCACGCGCGCGCGTCGACGAGAACACCAGGAACCGCCCGTCGCGGCTCCACGCGGGATGCGCGTCGATCGCGAGGGTGTTCTCCGCACCGAGCACCCGCGTCGCGATCGTCTCGACCCCGAGCGGCGCGAGCCACAGGTTGGTCCCGCCGTCCGCGCGATCGCGGTTGGACGCGAACACGACCCAGCGCCCATCTGGAGATACCGCCGGGTGAGTATCACGCACGAGCACCGCGCTCGCCGGGGGAGCGATCAGCGCGAAGCGACGATCGCCGTGCTCGTCGACCGCGACGAGTCGAACGCCCGATGGACCGCGCTCTGCGGCGACGATCGTGATGCGATCATCGCCACGAGCCACCACCAGGCTCGGCACCTTCGCCGGGAGCGCACACGCAGCGAGGAGAGCAACGATGGAAGCAAAGGCCGCGACGTCGACCCGCATCCCGGGTGAGTCTCGCTTACTTCGCTTCGTTCACTCGCAGGCTTCGCCTACTTCTTGTCTTCGGGCGCAGCGGGCGTCTCGGCCGGCTTCTCGGCCGGCTTCTCCGCCGGCTTCTCCGCCGGCTTCGCCTCGGCCTTGTCCGGCGTCGGAGCCGCCGCTTCGACCGCCGGCTTCTTCTTCTTCTTGGCGAGGTTGTCCATGTTCATCCCCTTCGTGAGGTCGATGATCTTGGGCTTGACCCCGAGGTAGACACCGATCGCGAAGATGAAGAACAGCGTGCTGACGATGCCCGCGGTCATCCACGCCTTGCTCTGTGACTCTTGCGCGCGCTGCTCGAACACCACGAAGGACTGCTCTTGCTCGCGTGGCCAACTGCTGAAATCTACGTAGCTACCCATGTCGTTCCTCCGTGCTGCTGCAACAGTATGCCTGTGGGAACCGGCGTGCAATCACGCGACTCATCCGCGTGTCTCGTGCGTTGGATGAGTTCAGACATGCTGGTCCGTGGCCCTGTGACAGCCCTCCCGCGTTTCGGTTCCCGGTTTGTTCCGGTTTCTTGTTCGTTTGCCTGCTGGGTCGCGATCGTCACGATCTCGGTAGGTTGCGCCGGTTCTCACGATACCCAGCCCGCCCCGACCCCGCCGCGGACCCCTGCCGTCGGCAACGATCCCGCCCCGACCGACCGACCAGCCGTGGCCGACGGCGCCTCCCGTGAGCCCACCCCGACGGCGGAGACCTGCCTGGGTGTCACCGACAAGGGGATCTTCGCCGACCTCGATCCCAAGGTCCAGCTCGCCCTCCCCGCGATCGACCCGACGCGCGTGACCGCACGGATCGACGCGAAGCACGCGGTCCTCGTGCTGTCGATCGATGGCATGCCACGCAAGGCATATCCGCTCGGTGGCAGCGCCGAGCTGGTGATCGGCACGCACCACCTCGCGGTCCGCCCCGGCGACCGGGTCGAGCTCGCGCCGCTGCTGACGGTCGACCGCGTCACCACCGGCGTCGCGACCCGCGATCGCGACGACGACGGCATTCCGGATCCGCTCGACGTGCTGATCGGCGCGAAGAAGGCCGCGCTCAACGCCGATGCCTACACCCACGAGGCCTCCGGCTACATCACGATCCCGTATCCGGGCGGCGACGTCCCGCGCACGATCGGCGTGTGTACCGACGTGATCGTGCGATCGGTCCGCAACGCGGGGATCGATCTCCAGCGGGAGCTCCACGAGGACATCCGCAAGGCCCGCGCCGCATACCCGATGGTCAAGGGTGGCGGCGACCCCAGCATCGACCAGCGCCGCGTCGGGACCCTGTTGCCCTACTTCCAGCGTCACTGGGAGACCCACACCGCGCGGCTCGACGATCCCGACGATCCGCTGCGCCCCGGCGACGTGATCTTCATGGACACGTTCCCGAGCCGATCGGGGCCCGATCACATGGGCATCCTCTCCGACACGCTCGACGCGCAAGGGCTGCCGGTGGTGATCAACAACTGGACCGACGGCACCGTGACGACCGAGATGGATCTCCTGCCCTTCGTGCCGGTGCTGTATCGCTTCCGGCTTCCGGCGTGATCCGTTACGCTTGCGCCCCGTGCCGCGTCGTCTCCTCCTCTGTGTGACCGCTCTGGTCTGTGCGTGGGCGACGTCCGCGATCGCAGACGAGCCCGACACGACCTCGAGCTACCGCGCCGTCGTCGATCGGGTCGACCTCGAGCCTGCCGCGATCACCGGCCTGCGGCTGCGCGTGTACCTGTCCGCGCTCTCGATCGATGGTCACCTGCTCGACCTGACGGATCCGAAATCGATCCGGCTGATGATCGGCAACACCGAGAAGAAGGTGCCCTACGCGCTCGGCACCTATCACGAGGTGCACGACGAGACGGCGATCGTCTTCGTGATCGAGAACGCCCAGGCCTACGCCGAGGTGCTGCCGACCGTCATCGAGACGCTCGACTCCAAGCTCATCGACACGCTCCGCGATCAGGGCACGCAGATCGCGGTGATGCCGTACGGCGACACGACCGGCACCGGCAAGCTCGCCACCATCAAGGTCGGCAAGCAGAAGCTCGCCGCGATCGCCAGCGACGGCAGCCCCGGCGATCCGGCGCTGCTCGACACCGTCGAACGCGCGCTCTCGGTCCTCAAGCGTGCGAAGAGCGAGGCCGAGACCGAGACGAGCAAGGGCCGACCGCTCCGCAAGATGATCATCATCGTCGGCGACGGTCGCGACCGCGCCAATGACCGCGACCGGGTCACGCGGATCGGGCGCAAGGCCGCCAAGGATGGCGTGCGGATCCACGTGCTCGCGTTCGCGCCGACCGACGTCCGCCGGCCGCTGCTCGCGCTCGGCGAGCTCGCGAAGCAGTCGCTCGGCACGTTTCGCTGGGTGCGCGGCGCGAAGCCCGACTCGTGGGGGCCGGTCGTCTCGCTGCTCGCCGAGGAGATCAACCGGCAGAACGTCATCACGTTCTTCCTCGGACTCGACGACGATGTCAGCGGCAAGAAGCTCAAGATTGTCACCGTCGGTCGGACCGAGGCGACGTCGAACGAGCTGAAGATCCCCGACGCCGGCTGTGGCGGCAACCCGTGCGACGGCTACTGCGCTGCAGAGCAGTGCATGATCCCGGCGGCGCCACAGGGTCGCGGGATCTTCGGATGGCTCCTGCTGCTCGGGGGTATCGGCATCGGCGGGATCGTCGTGCTCGGCGTCGCCGGCGCGATCATCACGAAGCGATCGCCCTCCATTGCGCCGCCCGGTGCACCGCCTGGTGCGTCGGGGGCGATGCCCCAGCCGCCAGGCGCCATCCCACCGCCGCCGAAGACCAAGCCGTCAAAAGTCCCGAAGAGCAAGCCGCCCAAGGACGCGCCCGTCGCGCCCGCGCTCCCCCAGACGACCGCGGTGTTGTTCGTCCTCGGTGGACCGCGCGCCGGCGAGCGCATCCCGCTGAGGCACGGCTTCTCGATCGGCAAGGCGCCCGGTTCGGATCTCGTGATCGACGATGGCTTCGCGTCGACCCATCACGCGCAGATCGGCGTCGACGCCACGGGCGCCTGCCACCTCTACGACCGCGGCTCGACCAACGGCACGCTCTGCAACGGCGTGCGTGTGACCGAGTACGCACTCAAGGACGGCGTCATCATTCAAATCGGCAACACCCAGCTCCGGTTCTTGGCACAATGAGCTCGAAAGCTATGAGGTCGCGGTAATGGGACGCTTTCGACCGAACGGGGAATTGATCATCGCGGGGCAGCGCATCGTCGTCGACGCGCCGATCGTGAACTGGACGATGTCCGGCTGGGATGCGACGTCGAAGTTCTGCATCCCGACGGAGACCGAGTCCGCCCCGGCGTGCATCCCGGCGAAGGATGGCCAGGTGCCCTACGGCAACCTGCCGACGCCGTACACGTCCCTCGCGCTGATGGCGTATCACGCGTCGGAGTGGAACCTGTCGTCGATCGGCGTCGAGCTCTGCAACCGCGGCGACGCGAAGAAGGAGCCGACCTACTACTCGAAGCACGGCATCAACCGGCCCGTCAAAGCCTGCCGGATCAACAACAACACGATCCTGTCGTACGACTTCATGCCGGCGCAGTACGACGCGATGATCCGCCTCGGGAAGGCCCTGCAGCGCGTGCTGCCGAACCTGCCCGCCGAGTATCCGCAGGCGAGCCCTGGCATCCAGCACTGGGGCACCCTCCCGACGTCGACGACGCACTCGTACGCGGGCTACATCGGCCACTACCACCTGACCAACCAGAAGTGGGATCCGGGGCCGTTCGACTTCAAGGACTACTGCCGCAAGCTGCGCGGCGCGTTCTGCTATCCGATGTTCCCGAAGCCGGATCCGAAAATCGCCGCCGACGCGCAACCGACGATCCCGGAGACCGCCTCGGACCTCAACGCCGGCGCGGACGACCTCTACAAGTCGAACGAGGTCCGCGCCGACGGCGGCTTCTTCCCCGTCGGGCCGTGGGGCGATCATCGGTTGTGGCACGGCGGCGTGCACCTCACCGCCCCGGAGCACACGTCCGTGTTCGCGCCGTTCCCCGGACGGCTGGTCGCGGCGCGCATGGGCCCGTCGACGACGATCGGCTCGACGAACTTCGTGCTGCTCAAGCACGACATGACCCTCGGCAAGTCCCGGGTGCCGTTCTACTCGGTCTACATGCACCTCGCCGAGGAAGGCGCCGACTCCAAGATCGGGTGGATCAACAGCAAGGCGTACAAGGAACGGGTCGGCAAGGCCGGCACCGTGCTGCTGCTCGACGAGCCGATCGAGGCTGGCTCGTTGATCGGTCGGGTCGGCAAGGCCGGACCAGCCGAGCTCTCGAAGGCGCAGCTCCACCTCGAGTTCTTCTCGAACACCGAGCTGTTCGGTGACGTCGTGAACTCGCCGTGGAAGCTGATCGATGGCTCGGCCGGTGGTCGGTTCTGCGACTCGGCCGAGATCAACGACCTGATCGACAGCGACAAGGACGGCACGCTGTCGCGCAGCGAGCTGCAGAACTTCTACGCGGGTGGCGGCGGCGCCGGCACCCGTTACCTCGTCACCTATCACGTCAGCGAGTGGACCTCCGAGCCGCCCTGGAGCGACGCCCTGCGCGTGCCCAAGGACTTCAAGAAGATGCCGGCCGCGGAGATCGACGCGATGGTCGCCGAGCAGATCACGCCCGGCCTGTGGTGGAACGACGAGGTCTCGCAGCACTGCCACCTGCCGATCGACGGCGTCGTCTACCACTATCACCCGGTCAGCTTCGTGCGCTGGTTCAACCAGATGATCCTCGACGCGGCGGCCCTCGGTGGCGACGCCGCGATCGATCTCAACGACGCCAAGGAGGTGCCTCCTGGCATCACCGACGACTACGGCGACAAGGACGGCACGTCGATGCGATCGTCGGGCGAGGTCACGGAGGATCCGTGCAACGCGAAGCTGAGCCTCCGGGAGATGGTCCTGGGCTTCGATGCCCCGGCGTGTGGGCCGTGAGCGCGCGCGACGACGACCAGCGCGGCAAGCCGACGTGGCGACCGCCGATGCGGCGGATGTTCGTC
>JAPLLF010001163.1:0-1045 GCA_026387715.1 Pseudomonadota bacterium | reverse complement strand
CATGCTCGGCGCCGCTGTCGCGGCGTTCGCGGTGCGCGAGGTCGCGACGACGCCCGCCGAGCCGGAGCGATCGACCTGGTCCGGCAAGACCCGCTGGATCGGGCACTGCTAAACCCAAATCGTGTATCGTGCGCCGCATGTCGGCTCGCCGTGTCGTCTCCATTCTCGGTGCGTGTCTCGTGTCCGTCGGCGTCGGCGGCTCCGTCGCCGGTGCGCAACCGAAGAAAGCCCCCGTCGCCCCCGCGAAGGACCCCGCCGCTGGTGCACCCGCCGTCCCGCCGACGCCGGCCGATCCGGCCCAGCCGGTCCAGCCGATCGACGATCCGCCGCCGTCGGACATGAACGGCACCGACGAGAACCCCGACTCTCCCAAGACCGATGGCGAGGTCGACCAGAGCAAGGTGGTCGCCGTCCCCGTCAAGTCGAACAAGTCGGGCTACCCGATGGAAGAGGTCCTGCGCCCGATCACGCTGCCGGCGAACATGTCGGAGGTGTCGCTCGGCGCCCACGCCGTGCTCGGCGCCGGCGACTCGCTCTACGCCGGGACCGGCGCGTTGCGCGCGCGCTACGGCATCACCCGCGAGGTGCAACTCGGGCTCACCTACGTGGTCGGCGGCATCTTCCACGAGCCCGCCCTCGACCCGTCGAAGAGCGACATCAAGTTCAAGCCGGGCAAGGCCGTCGGGCTCGACATGACGGTGCTCGTGCAGAACTGGATCGGGGTGAAGGTCGGCGTCCCGATCTACATCGATCCGGTCGCCGTCGGCATCGACCTCGGCGCGCCGATCAAGTTCCAGTTCGGCGACAAGCTGGCGATCGGTGGGCTCGACGACCTGCTCAGCATCAAGGTGTCGAAGTTCGCGCCGTCGTTCTACGCCGAGGACTTCAACCAGGCCCAGGCGTTCCTGATCAACAGCAAGACCAACACCGGAACGTCGCGTGGCGCGCTGCGCTTCTCGGCGTACGGGGTGTACCAGTCGTCGCCCAAGCTCGCGATCCTCGGGCGCTTCGGCTTGAACATCGAAGACTTCGCGTCGAACAGAGG